>JBAWFY010000182.1:0-11379 GCA_049592335.1 Occallatibacter sp. | reverse complement strand
GTTTCTTTTTCTTCGCAAGGATCGCCCATTTCTTGCAGGAGCTTCACTTTGGCTGTGCGCGCTTAAGCCACATTACTTCGTCCCCTTTGGCATTGCTCTTTTTCTGTGGTGCCTTATGAACAAGAGGGGCTACCGCATTCTTGCAGGCTTCGGCGTGGTGCTTGCGGGGAGCTGTGCGCTGGCCTACGCAATGGACCCGCATGCCTGGGCCCAGTACGCCGAGCTGATCCGCACGGGCGGGCCACTCAATGAGATTGTCCCCAGTTGGAGCGCCCAACTGAGGCTCGTAACCAATCCCCACGCTGTCTGGATTCAGTTTCTTCTCGAGGCCGGGGCGTGCGTCTTTGCCGTTTGGTATTTCTGGACGCGAAGGCAAGTATGGGATTGGATGGATCATGGGCTTGTGCTGCTTTTGCTCGGCGCGATTGCCGCACCCTATGGGTTTGTCTACGACGAATCGATGCTCCTTCCAGCAATCCTGGCGGGAGCCTTCCTCTGCGTAAAGACCCGACGTCCACTCTGGCCGCTCGCGGTGCTTGTTGTGGCAGGACTTCTGGAATTGGAACTGGGCGCTGAAATCATCACCCGGGCTTATTTGTGGACCACGCCGGCATGGCTCGGCTGGTACCTTTACGCAACGGGTAGGTTTTCCCGCTTGCCCGTGGCAGCGCGGCAATAGCCGCGGTTGAATGCGGGAATCGAGACTGGCGTCGGAGAGGTATTCCGTTTGGTGACCGAGCCATTTTGTTGCCCCGAACCATGTAAAGAGAACCTACGGTCCCTGCTACACTGCGGCGAAGGCTAGATTTACATTCTGGGCGCTGCTGCTTCGTAAGGCAGTTGTTCCGGGAGTACTCATGCAACCAGAAGGCGACTCAGTCCGGCCGTTCGTGTGGACCTGGCTGGTCTACACTTTTCTGTTCCTTCCGCTTGGGGCGAGTTCCTGGATTGCAAGCGGACTCTACAAGACCTTCGATTTCCGGTCGATCTACGCTGCGGCAACGCTGGCGCGCACGGAGCCGTCGCATCTTTATGATCTGTCGCGCCAGAAGCAGGTGCAAGACGACCTGGTCGGCAGGTCCGATCAAATGATTCCGTTCGGACATTTGGCCCTTGATGCGCAGCTTTATGTTCCACTTTCGTTCTTGAGTTATCGAAATGCGTATCTGGCAGTCTTTTTGTGCAATGCGATTCTGATCGTCCTGTGTTTTCTTGCGGCGCGCCAGGAGTTTTCTGAGACGATGCCGCTTTGGCAGCCACGCCCGGGTCTAATTTTTTTTCTTTTCATGCCCATCACGATCGCGGTGGCGCAGGGGCAGGATTCGTTGCTGTTGCTGCTGATCCTTTGCCTCGGATGGAAATTGCTTAATCGCTCGCACGATTTTTCTGCCGGACTGGTTCTGGCTAGCCTGCTGCTCAAACCCCATCTGGCCCTGCTGGTGGCTTTGTTTGTTGCTATTCGATTTGGCCGGCGCATCGCCGCCGGGTTCATAGCGGGGGCGGCGATCATCGCGGCGATGTGCTTGCCTTTCTGGCTGCATGGCGGCTTGGGATCCTGGCTTGGGGTGCTCACGAATCTGACCATGGTCAGCGGCCACAGTCGAGCCCAAGAGATAGCGGCGGGTATTTATCCATGGGCGATGCCAAACCTGCGCGGCGTGTGCCTGTTGTTATTTGGGAAAGTGCTTTCTTCGCATGCTCTGTTTGTGGTGGTTTGCCTGGGCTCTCTGGCCCTGCTGCTATGGGGCCTTGTCGTGGTAAGACGACTCAGCACCCGAAATGCATTTGCATTTTCAATTCTTTTGACTGCGCTGGTGAGCTACAACCTGGAGCCGCATGATCTGGCCATTCTGCTGCTCCCAATGGCCCTCATCGGCAGCGAGACCACGAAGGCTCTTGCGCGGTGCAGGGATATCGTTCTCGGGCTCCCTGTGGCACTGATGATCGCGTCCCCGGTGCGCGGGGCTGGATTCACACTCATGTCCGTGCCGATGCTTGCCTGTGTAATCTTCTTGGGTCGAAGCACGGATCAGGCGCGCCCGGAGGCGGCGAAATTGCAGGCGGATGCGTAAAGATGGCGACACTTGTTCCCGAAACGGCCGAAGGACACTTATCTTTGGCCGGAACACATGCCAAAGGTAATGTAAACGGGGCCGGTCTGTGTGGGTCGAGGCTGTAAACAGGGGTATACACAGCATTTATCACCCAATAGTGGTATATTCATTTCTACGCTGTTGATTTTACATTGCAGAATGACGTGGCCAGCAATGGCACGCCAGATGCAAGATTGATTTCGCCCGGCCGAGGCTGGGGAAAAATCGGAGAGGATACGAATATGAACAACCTGTTTCTGGCAATGTATGTGAAACTGAACAACCTGATGAAGCAAGAGGAAGGTCAGGACCTGATCGAGTATGCCCTCGTCGCCGCCCTGATCGCCGTGGTTTCCATCGCGATGATGAAGAGTGTCGGCTCTGCTGTTAACACCGTGTTCTCGAACATCAGCTCTGCGCTCGCATAACTCCTGCGACGTAAGGCACCCAGCATCTCAATTTCCTAGCCGGGGGGTACAGTTCCGCTTTGCGCGGCACTGTACCTCTGCTGTTAAGGGGATAACTCGGCGAGGTACCACGAAGAACAACGCCAACAGGGTTGTTCGGGCTGCGGCCCAACGAACTGGTTGGTCTTTGCGCATTCGGACGGGCGCAGAGCTTCGTGACATCGGAATCCGCGTTGCGCTGATTGCGTGGGTGTGATGCATCGGGGATGGGGGTGTGCGGCGATGAGCCACGTTCTTGCATGGTTGCATGTACGGCTTCAGGAACTCAGCAACGCCGAACAAGGACAGGATCTGATCGAATACGCCTTGGCTTGCAGTTGCATCTTCCTGTTAGTCGCGTTTACATTCCCTCCACTTGCGGCCACGATAAACAGCTGGTTCTCCGAGGTGGTAAATGGATTCGCGTAAGGGGAACCGGAGGCTTTCTTAAGCACGCATCGGCGGGGATCGACTCCAATCCACAGCGGGGTAAAGCCCGCTCTGGAATCGAGGATAGCCAGGAGAGGCCGGATGAAAGAATTCATTCGGCCTTTCGTGCGTCTGGGGCGATGAAAGGTGACGAGAGGGGTTCGTGCAGGAGGAATTCAGGCCAGGCAGGTTTCCGTTGATGCTGTAGAATCGCGATCATCCACGCAGTTCTCTTGGATCCCCGCAGATACGGAACTGAACCGAGATGCTGTTACAGACAGCGAGTCAAATTAACTCTGCGCGACTGGCCGTTGAACGCCCCAGAAAAGTGGCTGTGCCGGCTACGCCCCTCTGCCCGCTGAGAGGCGAAGGATGATGTCGAAAAGAGCTTCGGCACAGCGGAAGGCGCTGGCTTGCCTTATATTGAGCGCCGCGATCTCCGTCGCCTGGGGCTCATGGATCGCGGTGGAATCCCACTCCGGTTTTGGGGCTTTCAAGGCAATTTTTTACCCGGCGCGCTGCCTGATGCGTCATAGCGACCCATACAATCCCCCGGCCTTGCAGCGCCTTTACGAGTCTCAGGGCGGAAAATTCCCTCCTAACCCAACCGACGCTTTCTTGTTTCGCCGCGCCATGTTGGTGTGCGTCAATCTTCCTACTTCCCTGTTCCTCATTGTGCCGTTGGCAGTGTTGCCGTGGAAGGCTGCTGCCCTGATTTGGATGCTGCAGAATGTTGCCGGTCTCTCTCTTGCAGCTTTTCTGGTCTGGATCGGCGCCAAAGACTACGCTCTGAAGCCGGCCACTCTTCTGATCTGCCTGGTGCTTGCGAACTGCGAATTGCTTTTCGGGCTGGCCAATCTTTCCGCACTCGTCGAAAGCCTATGCGTAGTTGCGGTCTACTGTTTCCTTCAAAAGCGCTTCCTGCGTGCCGGTGTTCTTTGCCTGGGCATCAGTCTCGCTCTCAAGCCTCAGATCGGGGGCCTGGTGTGGTTCTACTTTCTGCTGGCGGGCGACGTATATCGCAAACGTGCTCTGCAGGCCCTTCTCGTGGTTGCCGCATTGGCGGTGCCGGCTTTCCTTTGGGTTTCCCACGTTTCACCGCAATGGCCACAGGAACTGCGTGCAAATCTGCACACGCTGTCGGCGCAGGGCAGCGTGAACGATCCCGGGCCCAACTCCCTTACGTTTCGCTCCGTCGACACCGTCATCAGTCTGCAATCGACATTTAGCCTCATTCGCGACGAACCGGGATTCTACAATCTCGCCAGCTACCTGACCTGCGGATTGCTTCTTTTTGCGGGAGCCATTCGAACGCTCAAATCGCCTTTCACAAAACAGAATGCGTGGTTCGCGCTGGCATCGGTCGCAATGCTCTCGATGCTACCCGTTTATCATCGTGGTTACGATGCCAAGTTGCTCTTGCTTGCGGTGCCCGCGTGTGCGTTGCTGTGGCGTGAGGGAGGACGCCTGAAATGGCTTGCCGGCGTGCTGACAACTTTGGCGATCGCGAGTACGTCCGACGTTCCCGCAACCATACTTCTGGGCCTTATGAACGGCATGAAACACATCGGCAGCGTTCAAGGAAGATTGTTGACAGCTTTTGTCTTTCACTCTGCCCCGCTCGTTCTGCTGGCGACGAGCAGCTTCTATCTTTGGGTATACTACCGGCGCACAAACCAGGAAAAAGGGAGATCCGCGATGGCGCTCGAACTGCGGAGCTCTTCCTTACCGGCGAGTAAAGGGGGCAACCTTTGAGAAAGAGGCATGGATCGCGGCGGCCGCCCAGGGAGCGTGGCGTGGCCAGACATTCCCGATGCCCGGAAAGAACAGCGCGATTTAAGAATTGGATGAGAGGCGAAAAATGACGAGCACGCATCGCAATGGGTTGCTTTGTGTGCTTTTGTCGATGGCAATCTCCATCATTTGGGGTGTCGCGATTGGGCGCGGCGGAAATGCCTGGAACGATTTCCGGGGTATATACGCTGCCTCCCGATGCCTGATTCACCACCATAATCCCTACAGCGTCGGTGAACTCACGCGCGAGTACATGTCCGAGGACGGCCAACGCCCACCGGACAAGCCAGAATTTCTCGAGGCGATCGTGCTGTGCGTTAACGTGCCCACTACATTCGTGATTGTGGCGCCATTGGCGGCGCTCTCTTGGGGACCTGCGCACATCCTGTGGATGCTTGCAACGGGGTCCGCTTTCATTCTAGCCATTGTGCTCATGTGGAACGTCGGAGCGCGCTCCGCTCCGCGGGTTTCGACCTTCCTTGCATGCATTCTCGCGGTCAATTGCGAGGAAATTTTTGCCGCGGGCAATGCAGCTGGAATCGCGGTGGCGCTTTGCGGAATTGCCGTTTGGTGTTTCATCGAAAACCGCTTTGTCCGGCTAGGGGTTGCCTGCCTTGGGCTTGGCCTTGCCATCAAACCGCATGATGCCGGATTTATTTGGTTGTATTTTTTGCTCGCTGGCGGCGCTTACCGGAGGCGTGCATTGCAAAGCGCGCTGGTGACGGCAGCCATCGGCCTGACCGCAGTGCTATGGGTGTGGCATATAGCGCCGCATTGGTTGCAGGATTGGAATGCCAATCTCGCAGCGATCTCGACCCCCGGCGGCATCAACGACCCCGGCCCAAACTCCGCTACAGGTTCTTCAATTTACACAGTTGTTGATCTTCAATCGGCCATAAGCGTTTTCCGGGACGATCCACGCTTCTATAACATCACAGGCTATCTCATCTGCGGAACGCTCTCGCTTATTTGGTCGATTTGGACACTGCGGACGCGCTTTACCGCTCATAAAGCATGGTTTGCGCTCGCTGCCGGTACTGCATTCGAATTGCTAATCACATATCACCGGCCGTGGGACGCCCGGCTCGTAATGCTCGCCATTCCTGCGTGCTGTGTCCTGTGGGCCAGGCCCGGGCGGCTTGGAAAAATCGCATTCCTGGTTACTGCCGCGGGAGTCCTGTTTGCAGGAGTTCTTCCGCTGGCGTCATTCAAGACGCTTGCTGATTTCCTGCGCACGACCACAGCCGGTTTCGGTGCACAGTTGCTGACACTCTTATTGAGGCGGCCAGAACCGATTGCATTGCTAGTGATGGGCGTCTTTTATTTGTGGGTTTACTTAACGCCTGAAGTGCAGTCGGAGAATACTGTAGCCTCCGAGGCGGTTCTTTTAGGGGGTGCAGGCAATGATCAACGGTAAGCGAATCGCGGTGGTGATGCCTGCGTACAATGCCGAGAAGACGCTGGAGCAGACTGTGCGCGAACTCACCGACTTGGTCGATATCAAGATACTTGTCGACGACTCCAGCAAAGACAAGACCGCGGAGCTTTCGCGGCGGCTGGGCGTCGAGACATTCGTCAACGACGCGAACTACGGCTACGGCCGCAACCAGCAGACGTGCTATCGCGAGGCGCTCAATGCGGGAGCGGACATTGTAGTGATGGTGCATCCCGATTACCAGTACACACCGCTGCTGGTTCCGGCCATGGCGGGGATGATCGCGAGCGGTGTCTACGACATGGTACTGGCATCGAGAATTCTGGGCGGCGGCGCGCGGAAGGGCGGCATGCCACTCTACAAATATGTCTCGAACCGGCTGCTGACGGCGTTTCAAAATCTTTTTCTGGGCGTGAAGCTGTCGGAATATCACACGGGGTTCCGCGCCTTCTCGCGCGAGTTGCTGCAGACGCTGCCACTGCTCGAGAACTCCGATGATTTCGTCTTCGACAACCAGATGATCGCGCAGGCCGTGATGTTCGGCTTCCGCATCGGAGAGATTTCCTGCCCGACCAAATACTTCGAAGAAGCTTCATCCATCAATTTCAAGCGCAGCGTGGAGTACGGATTGGGCGTGCTGGCGACAACCGCCGGTTTTGTCACGCATAAGCTGCGGCTCCAAAGCGCGCCGCGCTATGGGCCGAGTGGGAAGAAGCTGGCAGGCCAAAACGTTGTCGAAACGGGCGCGATAGGTAAGCGGTCGACTGAAGGAGACCAGCGGCCCAGCTCCTAATCAACTCTCCAGAGTTCAAATCGGTCGTCTGGGTCCTCGCCGAACCCCCATAGCCAGTAACCAAATCCATTTGAATAAAGGCCTACTCCTACTCCCTTCTTTCCTCCGACTTGAAAGATCCCCATCGTTCTTCCGAATCGATACTGGTAGTGGATGGTCTCCACCAACGTGCGGTGCTTGAACCGAGCCAGCAACTCGTCTCCTCCGGCGAAAACGTCGTCGACCAACAGATCTCCGCGTTTTGGCTGCGGGCCGCCCACGTAGGTAAGTTTCGCTCCAGCCAGCGGAGCATACCAGTTGGACCAGTTAGTTCCGGAGTACCAGACTTGTTCCCCTGCCGCGACATGCGGTGCGATTAGTTCATACAGGGAGTTTCGGCCAATCTCCGCAAAATCCTCATCCGAGCGAAGGATCAGGATGGAGTAGCCTGTGTAGGCAACGATCGCCACAAGGGCAGCCATTCGCCCCACTCTGAGCGGTAAACCCTCCATCAACCGGAAGCACAGGAAAATGACCGCGGGGAGGCAGGGTAGGAAGTATTTGATCGGAAAATGCATGTAATAGACGATGGGGAGCGGCACCAGGAGCCAGAGTAAGAGAAACTGCGTCGAGCGATCGCGTTTCTCCAATACCTCGAATAGCAAACCAAACAGTGCGCCGCACCCAAAAATCGCGAACGAGTAGGCCGCTGCAAGCGACCTGGATATCGGACAGAGCCAGGGGATGAGAGCCGCGGCCGAAACGAAGACAACTGTCATCCTTCGTCTCGTCCCGAATCGGTTCACCAGCCAGCAGGCGGCCAAGGGGAGGGGGAAAGCTATGAAGAGGAAATAGGTGAATAGATTGTGCTCCCAATGATACGCATTCGAATAGGAAGGAGGCACATTAGGACTGTGTTCGCGGAGAGCGAGCATGATGACTACCAGCAGGCATCCGCCGGCGATGATCGGCGTCCAAAGCCAGAATTCCCGCCGCACCTGCGCCAGAACCTCTCGCGGATGGATGCTGTCGAGCAGGAAAAACGCTGCGAGCGGCAAGAGCAGCACAAGGTGAGGCCGGGCAAAACCGGCCAGACCCAGTGCGATTGCAGCGGCAGCCCCCTGGCTCCATTTCTCCTCCGCTTTCCACGCGGCAATGCGTTCCATCGCCACAAAGGCTAGGGTGGCTGCAAGGATGTCCGGCATCGCTGTGCTGGCCATGGCAAGAAAAGGCGGGATGGCCACCAGAAGCAGAGGGCCCGCAATCGCATGTCCCCGGCTCCACCCCAATCGCAGCGTCAACGACGTCATCGCCAAGATTGCGATCCATGCCAGCAGCAGTTCGGTCAGGTGAGCCGCCCACTCGGGCGCACCGGCAAGGACTGTGGGCACAAGAATATAGCCTTGGCCGATTTGTCCCAACAGGGGATTGCCGAGCGCGAAAGTTGATGCCTTTGTGCATGCGCCGGCGAACCCCAGAAAGTTGGGGCAGACGGTGAAATCTATCGGGTGCGCCGGGTGCTTGACGATCTGTTGCGCCATTGCGAGAAACCACGGATCGTCAATAAGGAAGGGCTTGTTCAGGAATGGCAGAAGGCAAAGGGTGGCGAGGAGCAATGCGGGCCAGGCGCAGGCCAATACGGCGATTGTCGGAACAGCCTGGTGTGCTTTGGAAACCAACTCGACTTCTGCGTTTACCGGAACTTCCATTCTGCACTCCTGTCAGGCTATCTCTGTGCCCGATGAGATCACTCCGTATGAATCCTGTCAAAAACAGGCGCGCTGCCCTATGCCTTGACTGCGATGCAGAGGCAGCTGCCTCCAGACGGGCAGCGCCTACCGGCTCGCAGGTGGCGCAACTCCACGTCAAGTATGCGATCCATTACCCAGGCGGCGGGGCCACTAGGCGTGTGTTCTGAGCTTGCGGCCTCATCGTTCTCTGCACGACGTATGCCGAGGCGTGTCGGGATCGTCCTGGTGAGGAAGATCAATGGCGGAAGTGGAGTAAAGAAGTAGGAGGCGAATTCGATCCGGAAGTTGTTCTTGGTCAGGACACGGCCCAATCGGGGGATCGTATACCTGCGAAAATGTCCTGCCGTGTCGTCTTCGGAAGAATGAAGGAACTGATATGCAGGCACCGTAAGGAAAAGGTGCCCGGATGGTTCCAGAGTCGAATGGATGAGCTTCAGAATGGCAGTTTCATCCTCAATATGCTCCAACACATCGAAGAGGCCGATTGAGGCGGCGCATTCGGGAGGGAAATCGACGTCCTCCAGCCGTCCGCAGATCACAGGATCAACTCCGCGAGCACGCGCGGCAAGAGCGCCATCGAGTCCGGGCTCGATCAGAGCGCAGTGAATGCCTGCCGAGATAAGCGCCTTTGCAACATAGCCATTGCCGCCGCCAATATCGAGGAACATCCCCTGGCGATGGAAGCGGCTTACAAACTCTACAATCACCCGATTGCGGTGCCTGAACCAGAATGACCGATCTTCAATTTCAAGGCACGCCGCATTGCCGTGTGCCGGATAGGATATCGTCCCCTGATTTTGCCTAGCGAACCAAAGTCCCGGCTCATGCTGCTCAAGAGACGGTGCCAGGGATGCGAGATCGAACTGCGAAATTATAGGCTGCTCCCCATGGAGTGAACTTAGCCGATTGTTGCCAAACGGGTGAACTCGCACTGCAAATCGTATCGGTCCCCAATAGGCGCGAAGTTCATTGCTGATCCTACCGGAGCGATACCATCATGCCTCTTCCATCGAACATTCGCAAGAAGTGGGCCAGTTGTCAACCTCGAATCTAAATGGCGCAAGCTATACTAATCGCAATGGACAAACTCCATCAAGCTCTAGCTGACATTCTGGAGGTCGACGATGTTCAGTCTGACCAGGAATTACAGGCGTTTGAGGGATGGGATTCTCTTGCCGCGCTTTCCTTGCTGGTGTCCGTCCGCGATAATTTCGGGGTGGTCATCACCACGTCGGACTTGCGCCAAGTAAAGACCGTAGGCGATTTAGAGCGGCTGATCTTGTCCAAGCAGCAAACCATGCCTTAGATGGAAACGCATCGACATCCGGATATCTCGGTGGTGACCCCGGTATATGGCTGCAGGGGATGCCTTGTCCAGCTCTGCTCCCGCCTCAGGAAGACTCTGGAGCAGATTTCCCCGGATTTTGAGATCATCATGGTCGATGACGCCAGCCCCGATAATGGTTGGGCAATAATCGAAGAGATCTGCGCTGGGGACCCACGCATAAAGGGCATTCGCCTTTCCCGCAATTTCGGCCAACATAGAGCGATCACCGCTGGGCTGGACTACGTGAAAGGGGAATGGACGGTGGTCATGGACTGCGATTTGCAGGACCAGCCTGAAGAGATATTGAAGATGTACGCTCGCGCTACCGAGGGATTTGATGTCGTCTTCGGACGAAGAGTTGATCGACATGACGGGTTCCTGAAGCGAACTTCGTCGAGTTTTTTCAATGCCTTCATGAGCATGTTGATGGATCAGAAGCTCGACCCTACAACCGCGAATTTCGGAATCTATCATAAAACTGTAATAGAAGGATTCAAACGCATTCACGATGTGGACCGATCGTTCCCCGTATTTGTTCGCTGGTTGGGCTTTCGGCGAACCACGGTGGACATTGAGCACGCCGAACGGGCGGAAGGCCGATCTTCCTACACATTGTTGAAGTTGATCTCTTTCGCCGTTACGAATGTAACGTCCTATTCGAACAAGCCTCTCATTCTTTCAACCTATTTTGGACTGATGATGTCCGGAGGTTCGATTTTCACAGCCGTTTACTTTGTCGTGCGCTACTTGCGTCGCGGCGTTGGCGTCGAGGGCTGGACCAGTTTGATGGTATCCTTGTACTTCTTGTGCGGCCTGCTTTTTGCGAACCTCGGGATTCTCGGGCTCTATGTTGGAAAGGCATTCGATCAGGCGAAGGGGCGGCCTTTGTATGTGATCCAGACGGCCGTGAATCTGGACGCGCAAGGTGCGACCTCGGCACAAAGGGATTGAATGGACTCGCCATACGTCGTCGTCACCGGTGCTTCCTCCCCGACTGGAGTCGCCATTGCGAAGCATCTGGCTCCGGGCCGGAGGCTGGTTCTGCATGGCCGCAATCACGAGAAGCTTGTTGGCGTGCGAGACGTCTGCGCGAACCCCCTGCACCATCTGTTATGGGAGCAAGACCTAAGCGCGACCGAAGAGATCGCGCCTTCCCTGATCGGCCTACTCGATGATCGGAAAATCTGGGCGGATACGCTGGTGCATTGCGCTGGCGCACTTCATCTCGGCGCATTTCGATTACTGAACCCCGAATTGGAAAGGAAATTATTCGCGGTGAATGTCTTTTCCGCGATGGAAATCGTCCGGGTGTTGGCTTGCCAGGAACAAGGC
>JBAWFY010000181.1:0-4274 GCA_049592335.1 Occallatibacter sp. | reverse complement strand
GATGCTCGGGTAGAGAGAGTGCATTTTGTTGCGTCGGAAAATTCGCTGCGCGTGCTTGCGGAAGAACTGGGAGTCTCCGGTCGAACGAATCTTTTGGAGAGACTGTTGGATGCAATCCCCAAGAAGATCATCCAGCACTCTGATGCCGATATTGGCGCGCCAATCGCTTCGGGCAGCCATCCGTCGAGCGGAATGATTGTGCTGCCGTGCTCCATGGGCACGCTCGCGAAAATTGCGCTTGGTCTGGCCGATTCGCTCATCGCCCGCGCGGCAGACGTCGCGCTCAAGGAGCGCCGTCCGCTCATTCTTTGTGTCCGCGAAACGCCCTTCAATCGCATCCACCTGCGTAATATGACGCTGGCCGCCGAGGCCGGCGCGACCATCTTCCCCTGCATACCGGCCTTTTACAGCCATCCCGAAGGCTCCGAAGAGATGGCCCGGCAGTTCGCGTTTCGCGTGCTGGCGCACATTGGCCTGCCGCAGACCGATGCATATGTGTGGAAGCGGGAAGGGGACTAACGGGACAGGAACGCTGTTCTGAGCGTTCTGCCAATAATTCCTCGGCAACTTGCTATACTGCCTATCACGAGGCATTCTCCCATGATGGGAAACCGGCATAAACGCGCATGGTTGTTGATGGCATCGATTGCAATCGTTGCCGCGCTAGTGCTGATGCTGATGCCGCACGGACACGCAGACAGCGGAACCGCATGGCTTTCGATTCTGCCAGTATTGTTCGTGGGCCTGGTATCGCCTCTCTCAGTGACGCCGGTGCCGGCGTGTTTCGACTCGGCCCGCGCATTCGACCCACCCACGTTACAACCGTCATTCCAGCGGCCTCCACCCCTCTCAATCGCATAATTCTTCGCCAGAGTACTGCTAAGCGGCGCGGATTCCGTGCGCCGATCAGCCCTGTCGTCTAAAGCTCCGAATTGATGCGATCTACGAGAGGAATCGATGTTCATCCATGCTGTTGCGGCCGGGCTGCTATTGGCCGGGTTGTTGCTACTTATCTTCTTTGTGCTGGCGCTGGCTCATTTTGCATTCTTCTGCAATGGTCGGCAGGGACAGCGATCGCTCAATCATCGCCGTCGTATCCCCGTGTTTCTGGTCTCGGCGGGGTTCCTCTTCCTGCAACTCATGAGCGAGGTTTATTGTCCGAGCGCGAGATTTCTGCTTGCGGAGAAGTGCGACGAGGATGCGGACGAAGACGATTCCGGCGACCCAGAGAGCCCGAAGAAGCATTTTATGCGTCAACTGAAGCGCATTCGGCGAGGCGAAAAAGTCGGCGATCTAGTGTTACGGCTTTGAGCCGGAGAAAGTGAGACCAGGCAGGCATTCGCTCGAGCGATGAGCTACTCCCTTAACCCTCGCCATTTACACTGATAAACGGAGAAGATCGTGATTCTCGATAAGGTTCTGACAAAAATCTTCGGCACGGCGAACGAGCGCCTGATCAAGCGCCTGACGCCTATCGTCATTCAGATCAATGCGATGGAGCCGGAGATCAAGAAGCTCTCGGACGAAGAACTGAGAGCGAAGACCGCCGAGTTCAAGGCGCGGATCGCCAAGCGGCTCGAAGGAATTACGGACGCCGAAGAGATCAAGAAGGCGGAGAAAGACGCGCTCGACGAGGTTCTGCCGGAGGCCTTCGCGGTAGTGCGCGAGGCGGGCTGGCGCGCCGTGCAGATGCGCCACTTCGACGTGCAGCTGATTGGCGGCATGGTGTTGCACTCGGGCAAAATTGCAGAAATGAAGACCGGCGAAGGCAAAACGCTGGTGGCAACGCTCGCGTGCTACCTGAACGCGCTCGCCGGCCGCGGCGTGCACGTGGTGACGGTAAACGACTACCTGGCCAAGCGCGATGCCGAGTGGATGGGCAAGATTTATACGTTTCTCGGACTGACCGTAGGCGTGATCGTTCACGATCTGTCCGACGACGAGCGCCGCGCCGCTTACGGCTCCGACATCACTTACGGCACCAACAACGAATTCGGCTTCGACTACCTGCGCGACAACATGAAGTTTGAGATCAAGGACTGCGTGCAGCGCGGGCATTATTACGCAATTGTCGACGAGGTGGATTCGATCCTGATCGACGAAGCGCGCACGCCGCTCATCATCTCCGGACCGACGGACCAGACCACCGACAAGTACCAGCGCGTGGTGAACATCATTCCCAAGCTCGAAAAAGGCGAAGAGATTGAGTGGACCGACACCAAGCGCCTGGCGGAGCTTGGCATCTCACTCGGCGAAGGCCAGAAGCATCTGACGGGCGATTACTTCGTCGACGAAAAGAGTCGCCAGATTGGCGTTACGGATGAAGGCTGGTTGACGATCGAGAAGGCGCTCGGCATCGGCAACATTGCTGACGCGGAAAACTGGGAACTGAAGCACTACGTGGAGACAGCCATCAAGGCGCACGCGCTTTACAAGCGCGATGTGGACTACGTGGTGAAGGACGGCGAGGTGATCATTGTGGACACCTTCACCGGCCGCCTGATGCCTGGCCGCCGTTGGTCGGACGGACTGCACCAGTCGATCGAGGCCAAGGAGGGCGTGAGCATTCGCAAGGAAGACCAGACGCTGGCCACGATTACCTTCCAGAACTACTTCCGCCTCTATCAAAAACTGAGCGGCATGACGGGCACGGCCGAGACCGAGGCCGCCGAATTCGAGAAGATCTACAAACTCGAGATCGTCGTGATTCCGACAAACAAGGTGATGCGGCGGCTCGAGAATGCCGACGTGGTGTTCCGCACCGAAAAAGAAAAGTACAAGGCTGTGGCCGACAACATCGCGGAGTTGCACGCGAGCGGCCAGCCGGTTCTTGTCGGCACCACGTCGATTGAGAAGTCGGAGCGGCTGTCGGGGATTCTGCAAAAGAAGGGCGTAAAGCACGTGGTGCTGAATGCCAAGTTCCACGAGCGCGAGGCCGAGATCGTGGCCCAGGCGGGCCGATCGGGGATGGTCACCATCGCCACCAACATGGCTGGCCGCGGCACCGACATTCTGCTGGGCGGCAATCCTGAGTTTATGGCCCGCAAACAGCTGGTGGACCAGAAGGAGGCGCGCGCCATCAGCGTAGCCGAAGGCGCGATCAATCCCATGGCGCCGGCGGGATTTCTGCGCTTCTACTATCAGGGCCAGGAGTTCGAGATTTCCGACGCGGGCTGGGCCAGCGCGTTCCATGTGCACGCCAGGGCCGCGCAGCTGGAGCATGAGCAGGTCATCGAGGCCGGCGGGTTGTTCATTCTGGGCACCGAGCGGCATGAATCGCGGCGCATCGACAACCAGTTGCGCGGGCGCGCCGGCCGGCAAGGCGATCCAGGCGAATCGCGCTTCTTTCTCTCGCTTGAAGACGACCTGATGCGCATCTTCGCCAAGCAGTGGGTTTCGACGCTGCTGGAGCGGCTGGGCATGGAAGAAGGCGTGCCCATCGAGTCGCGCATGATTTCCAAGCGTATCGAGGGCGCGCAAAAGGCCGTGGAAGCGCAGAACTTCGAGAGCCGCAAACATATTCTCGAGTACGACGACGTAATGAATAAGCAGCGCGAGGCGGTGTATGGATTGCGCCGGCAACTGCTCGAAGGCGTCGATCAGCGCGAGCTGATTCTTGAGGATTACGTGGGCGGCATCCTATCGGGTCTGCTCGACGAACACTGCAATGAGCGCGCGCGCGAGCATCAGTGGGATTTCAAAGGGCTTGGCGAGAAGCTTGTCGACCACTTCGGATTCAATTTCGGCGCGTCGGGCATTAAGCCCACGGAACTAACCCGGCACGAGCTGGGCGAGGCAATTTTTGCCAAGCTGACCGAATCCTACGAAGCGAAAGAAAGAATTCTTGGCGTGGGCACCATGCGCTATCACGAGCGCATGGTGATGTTGAGCGTGATCGACGGGCTCTGGAAAGATCACCTGCTCAACATGGACCACCTGAAAGAAGGGATCAACCTGCGCGGTTACGCGCAGAAGGATCCGCTGGTGGAGTACAAGCGCGAGAGCTTCGACATGTTCGAGGCCATGATGCTGAAGTTCCAGGAAGACACGGTTCGGTTCCTCTTCCGGATGCAGATTCTGGGCCCGGACGGGCAGCCCGTGACCGAAGCGGTGCGGCCGCGAGGGCCAGTGCCGCAGGCTCCGCCGGTTGCGAGCGCAGCTCATCCCGCAATAGGCGACGGCGCTCCGCGCGAGATTGCAATTTCCACTCGCCAGCCGTCGACTACGATCGACGCCATCGAAAAAGAGTTTGCGCGCAAGAAGGAGCGGGAGCT
>JBAWFY010000180.1:0-1927 GCA_049592335.1 Occallatibacter sp. | reverse complement strand
GGCCTGCTCGTCTATGGGCAGCACGTGCAGCAACGGGTTTTGCCCGGGCGCGGTCCGGCGCATCTGCGAAACATTGTGGAGGCGCTCGCGCAAGTCCGCACCGAGCGCAGCGAAGCCGATCATCTGCGGGCCACGGCGACGTTGAACCGTTGGCAGCCGCGGCGGGCGCTGATTCTCTGGATCACCGACCTGGCGGAAACGGCGATGCGGCCGGAGGTGATCGACGGCGCCATGCAACTCGTCAAGCGGCATGTGCTGCTGTTTGTGGCCATGGCGCAGCCGGATGTAGAGGCCATTGCGAAGGCGCGCCCGAAGAATGTGGAGCAGATGTTCCGCGGAGCCGCGGCGCAGGAGCTGGCGATGCGTCGCGAGCTTCTGCTGGCGCGCTTGCGCGAGCAAGGCGCGCTAACCCTCGATCTCGATCCCGACCGGCTGACCTCGGCGGTGCTCAATCAGTATTTACGGGTGAAAGAGCGGGCCATGGTGTAGCGGCGATAATTTTTGGGCGCCTCAAACCTCTTGCATTCCTGGATTAAGGCGCCCGCAAATTCCCGGCGTCTCCCCCGTGCGCCGGGCTTCGTTTCGGAGAGTTTAGTTGGGGAGAATCTTCACGATAGTCACTACGTCGGAAACCGTAATCGACTGCGTCGATCCGCCGGGGCTGGCCCAGTTCATATTGCCGGTATTCTGGATGGTTCCAACACCTGAGATTGCGTAATTCTGATTCAACGTCAGCGTTAGTTGCTGCGGAGTCACCGGAGTATCGACCAGATTGACCGGGTCCCAGCTGCTCTGTTCCAGCCACAACACAAGCCAGAAACTGCCATCGCGTTTCTGGAAAAGAATTTGCTTTAGCGTGGAATCGCCGCCTGTCAATGTGTACGCCAGCTGTCCCGGCGTGAAGGCCGGCCCCTGGTCCGAGAGATTCGCGATCAGGTTTTGCAAGGCGAGAAATGCCGGCTTGGGATTCATGTTCGAATCGATCAGTCCGTAGCCCGGTGACGATACTTCGTCGAGCAGCTCGTAGACATATGTGCGCTGGACGCCGGCCATAAAAGTAAGCAGCACAGAACGCGGAATGTACGACGCGCCGGTGGCCAGCGAAATGTTATAGGACTGCGGCTCGGGGACCATCACATATCCGGTCTCGGTGATGTTGACGGGCACGTTGGGAGCATCTTCCTGGGCCATGTCGAGCCAGAAGGGAATGCTGCCATAGGAATTGCCACCGACGTCGAGTCCGCCCCATCCGCTGTTTCCGGGATTGCGACCGACAAAGTAGACATGCAGATTGTTCTGGGTCATCTCGGAGGAAAGATTGCCCACCTGCGAGTACGACGCGTAGTTCGCTAATGAAGGGCCCAGGACCGGCACGTCTGCCGCGCTTCCCGAAGCGTCCACCGTGGGAAGAAAGGCTAGCATGTTGGCCATGCTCTCTGAGGCAGTGTCCCCGCAGTCGCCGGCTAGATCGCACTCGTTGGGCGCTTCTACGTCTTCCATGTCGCCCACTTGTTGCGCAATGCTAGCAACGGTCGCCGGCGTGGTCGACGCGTTGACCGGCATAACGTAGTCCGTTTTGATTCCCGACGAGGCCAGCTGCTGATGCTCTGCGACATACGGAGTGCCAGCCGGAAAATTGTAATAGCCGTCGCGAACGTGACGCACTCCAAGCTGCTGAAGATCGGCCAAAACTGTGGGCCACTGCGAGTAGTAGTTGGTGTCGGTGTAAGTCATATGAATCCCCACACCGATGGAATCGACAAATGCATCGGCCTGCGTGGCCTGCACCTGGGGAAGATCGGGCGCCGAACCGGAGCTCGGCGAAGTGCTGGGCTGCGTCGCAGGACTGCTGGGCTGCGAAGTGCCGCTCGAAGTCCCGCTCTGAGAGCCGCTGGTTCCAGAACCGGAAGTTTGCGATGTGCTGGAC
>JBAWFY010000179.1:0-8950 GCA_049592335.1 Occallatibacter sp. | reverse complement strand
GCGGTGTTGGACGAATTCCCACTCTGACGGTTGCAACGTTGTGTGAAAATCTCTTACCCGCGCGGCAGGCGGCCAGGGCAATTCCGGAAAGGTTTCGCCTTCATCCTTCCACCGTCCGCTTCAACTGCCCGCAAGCCGCGAAGATGTCGCGGCCACGCGGCTGGCGAACGTAGGCCGCAATTCCCTCCCCCACCAGCAACTCCTGGAACGCAGCAACAGCTTCCGGGCCAGGCATTGCGTACTCAATTCCCGGCCCGGGATTCCAGGCGATCAGATTCACCTTCGCGGGCAGACCCGTCCGGCGCACCAGCCGCGCCACCTCGCGCGCATGCTCAGGACGATCCGTGACGCCGCCCAGCAGAACGTACTCGAAGGTGATGCGCTCGCGCGGGCGCAGCGGCACGCGTCGCACCGCCTCGATCACGTCCGCAATCGGCCACTTGCGATTGATGGGCATCATTTCGTCGCGGATCTCGTCGTTCGGCGCGTTCAGGCTGATCGCCAGTTTCGGCCGCACGTCGAGCGGCTCTTGCGCAAACCGTTCAATGCCCGGCACAATGCCGGAGGTGGAAACCGTCATGCGCCGCGGGCTCAAGCCCACCTCGCGCACCAGCAATCGGACCGCGGCCATGAAGTTGTCGTAGTTCAGGAATGGCTCGCCCATACCCATGAAGACCAGGTTCAGGCGATCCCGTCCAACGCGGACCCGTTGCCGGTCGAGAACGGCGACCACCTGCCCGGCAATTTCACCTGCAGTTAGATTCCGCTGCAAGCCCAGCTTGGCCGTCAGGCAGAACTGGCAGTTAACGGCGCAACCCACCTGCGAAGAGACGCAAATAGTCGCACGGGACCAATTCCTCGCTTCTTCCGAGCCATCCTCATCGCCGGCATCGCCGCCGTCCCCCTCCGGCATCCAAACCGTTTCCACGGTCTTACCTTTTGGAGTAGACCCTTCAAGATCAATCAGATACCGTTCGGTCCCGTCTTGAGACGTGAAAACCCGGTCAATCGTGGGCCGCCCCACTTTCCACCCGTCCGAGACCAGCCTCACCCGCAGCGCAGCTGGCAAAGTACTGATTTCATAAAGCTCGCCAACCCATTGGTGATAAAGCGCATCAGCAATTTGTCTGCCCCGGAACGCCGGCTCTCCCAGCCTCAAAAGAAGCCTCGAAAGGGATTCCGCATCTAATCCGAAGAGAGGCTCCGTCAAGCCGGCGGATGCGCTTTCAGCGTCTAAATGAACGAGTTGGCTGTCTTCTTCGTGCATTGCGGGTCTTGGCTCTCAAGTTCATCTTAGCTTTTTTTGAAGAGCGCCCAACCTGCAACCCAAGTCTTCTTTCAAACGCTTTGCTGCCGGCTTCTCGCGTTTGGCCTACAATCGAATTCGGCCTGATCCGATGAATACAGAGAGAAACATTCGCCGCACCGTATTGCCGAACGGACTGATCGTCCTGACCGAGCGCATGGACTACTTGCGCTCCGTAGCCATGGGCGTTTGGATCAAGTCTGGCTCGCGCTGCGAAACCCCTGAGGTCAACGGCATCTCGCACTTTGTGGAGCATATGCTCTTCAAGGGCACCCGGTCGCGCTCCGCGCAGCGCATTGCTCGCGAGATGGATTCCATCGGCGGCAACCTCGATGCCTTTACCAGCAAGGAAACCATCTGTTTCAACGTGAAGTCGCTCGCCGACCACGTGCCCATCGCACTCGACATTCTCGGCGACCTGGTGATGAACCCGACCTTTGCCCTTCCCGACATCGAGCGCGAGCGCGGCGTGATTCTGGAAGAGATCAAGATCGACGAAGACAATCCCGACGTGCTGGTGCACGAACTCTTCACGCAAAGCTTCTGGAAGGGCCATCCGCTGGGCAAGCCCATCCTCGGCACGACGGATACGGTGGCCCGGCTCGGCCAGCAGCATTTCTTTTCCTATCACGGCGACCGATTCCACGGCGGCAACATGATCTTTTCCGCCGCCGGAAACCTTGATCACGACCAGTTCACCGCGGCCGTCGCGGAAAAGTTCTCACCCCTTCTCGGCGGCAGTGCGCTCGAGGAGCTTTCCGCGCCCGAGACGAGCGCCCGCATCCTCCTGCAGAACAAGAAATCGCTTGAACAGGTGCAGATCTGCCTGGGTGTACCCGCGCCACCCATCACCGACGAGAACCGCTACGCCACGCTGATCCTGAACACGGTGCTCGGCGGCGGCATGAGTTCGCGGCTCTTCCAGACCATTCGCGAAGAACGCGGCCTCGCCTATTCGATTTATTCGGACCTTAGCCCCTATCGCGACACAGGAAATCTCTGCGTCTTTGCCGGCACATCGGCGAGCAAGGCGCTCCAAGTCGTGGACCTGATCCTGGCCGAATTCCGCAGCCTGAAGGAGATCCCGATGGGCGATGAGGAGCTGACACGCGCCAAAGACCAGGTAAAGGGGAACATCCTGCTCGGCCTCGAGAGCTCCAACTCGCGCATGGCCAATCTGGCCCGCCAGGAGATGTACTTCCGCAAGTTCTTCTCGGCCGACGAGATCATTGCACGGGTCGACCAGGTTGACGCAGGCGCGGTGCAGGCCATGGCGCAGCGTCTCTTCAACCCGGAGGGCATCGCCATCACGCTCCTGGGCCGCCTCGACGGCGTAAAACTGAACCGCACCAGGCTGGCGTGCTGAGTACAGGGAGTAGGAAGTAGCCAATAGGGAGTAGAAAAGACACGATCTCCCGCGATTTCCTTTTTAACCCATCCTTAAGGCAAAAACCGAACAGAATTCTCGCGGCCTGATTGCAAAGGTTCGCGCCGATGAATTTACTCCCTATTGGCTACTGGCTATTCCCTATTCCCTATTCCCTGCCTTTCGAGCGTTCTCTTTCCCTTTCGCGTCCCTACGTTGTAGCATTCTCTCGGAGGGCCACGAACGTCCCGGCCCACAGGGGATTGGAAACCCAATGAATCGCAAGAAATTCTGCGCCTGCAAACGTATGCGCCGTTCCGTCGCGGCCAATGGCTTTACGCTAATGGAACTGCTGATCGTAATCGCCGTTATTTTGATTCTGATGCTGATGGCCATGAGAACTATCGGCTCCATGCGCATTCGCGCCAATGAGGTGTCGGCGATCAACTCGATTCGCGTCATTACTCAGGCGGAGATCGAGTACGAGTCGACTTACCCGGCCAACGGCTTTGCCTGCGACATGAAAGCTCTCGGCGGCGTGCCGGGCTCCGGAATGCCCACTCCGACTTCCGCGCAACTGCTCGACAACGATCTGGCGGCGTCGGGATTCAAGGCGGGTTACAACTTCAAGATCGCAAACTGCGAAAAGGTGACCGTCAACGGATCTGACCGCATCACAGGCTACCAGCTCACCGCGGTGCCGGCTGCTCCAGGCAAGACGGGCAATCGCGGTTTCTGCACCGACCAGTTTGGCGGCAATCCCAAATACGATCCCACGGGCGGTACCAACTGCACGCAGTCGCTGCAATAGCAAATAAAGTTCTCCCACAAACGATGGGTGCCCCAGGTCCCTCGTCCACCGCGGCGGAGAGAGCTGGGATAGCACAGACGGCGGCTCGGCCTGCATCAGGACATGGTCTGCCATAACGAACGCAAATTCATTGCTGAACAGCCTCTGAAGGACATTCCTTCTGATTCGATATCGACAGAATGCGCGACTATCAATTGCCCGTGCGATCGTGACACTCGGGATCGCAGCCAGCGCCATCTTTTCTTTCGCCCAATCCCCGCCCTCCGCGCTCGATCTCGCGGCCCGCGTCGATCGCCACTACGACCAATTGCGCTCTCTGGTGGCCGGTTTTCGCGAAGACTATGCCGGACTGGGCATGACGCGCACCGAGTCGGGCACGCTCTTCCTGCGCAAGCCAGGCCGCATGTTGTGGCAGTACTCCACGCCTGCGGGAAAGATCTTTCTGCTCGACGGGAAATTCGCATGGCTCTATACCCGGGGCGACCCTCAGGTGCAACGCATCCCTTCCAAAGAGCTCGACGACCTGCGCTCGCCGCTCCGTTTTCTGCTCGGGCACACCGAGCTTGAAAAGGAACTGAGCGGCCTCAAGCTTGCTGGGGAATCGAACGGCCGCTACACCCTCAGCGGCGTGCCCAAGGGGCAGGAGACACGCGTCACGCGTCTTTCACTCACGGTCACGGCTGAGGGAGCCATCACCGCCATCGAAATTGACGAGGTGGATGGCGCAATCACGCGCTTTGCTTTTTCCAATGAAAAGGCCGACGCGCCGATTCCGCCCGACATCTTCCACTTCACGCCGCCCCCCGGCATTCCGGTGGTCGACGCCATGCCGCCAGTGTAAAGCGCAGGGAGTAGCCAATAGGGAGTAGGCTATCCCCGCAGACCTTCGCAATCAGGCCACGAGAATTCAGCTCTATTGCTGTTCGATGAGGGTGAGCAGCCGCGGGCGTGCGTGGTCTTCTACTCCCTGCTGGCTACTTCTTATTCCCTGCCTTATTTCCCCGGTTTCGCTGGAGCGCTCACCGGAGCAGAGTGCGTGCCTTCAAGCACCGAATGCGATCCGGTAGTGCGCACAAACAGGACCACGAGCGCGATCGATGTGCACATGAAGATCACGGCCGACCACGTGGTCAGACGCGTGAGCACGTTCGCGGCAGCGCGGGGACCGAAGGCGGTCTGCGAGCCCTGGCCGCCGAAAGCGCCGGCAAGATCGGCCGAGCGGCCCTGCTGCAACAGGACAACGCCAATCAGGAAGAGGCACACAATCACGTGCACGACAATCACGAAGTAGAACAGAATCGACATCTTTAGCTGCTTTCTAACTCGACCCGCGATGAGGGGTTGCGTTGCGCCGGGCCGGAGGGCTGAATCATTGGTGCGGAAGGCGGGACTTGAACCCGCATGCCTCGCGGCGCCACCCCCTCAAGATGGTGTGTCTGCCAATTTCACCACTTCCGCAACTGCACTCAAGTATACCAAACGCATAAACTCAAAGACGCTGCTCTCAGGCGCAGCTTCGTGCTGCGCTCACTGACCGCGCAAACTCCCGTGCGCTAAAGTATTGTTTGACCATGAAACCAATTTCGATTCCGGAATCCCACCGCCGCTGGGACTGCATCAGCCTCGGCGAAGTGATGCTTCGTCTCGATCCCGGCGACCTGCGCATCCACGCCACCCGGCAATTCCAAGTTTGGGAGGGCGGCGGCGAATACAACGTGGCCCGCGGCCTGCGCCGCTGCTTTGGCCTGCGCACTGCTATCGCCACCGCGTTCGCCGACAATCCCATCGGCCGTCTCGTCGAAGACCTAATCCTCCAGGGCGGCGTCGACACGTCTTTGATCCGCTGGGTTCCCTACGATGGCGTCGGCCGCACCGTACGCAACGGCCTCAACTTTACCGAGCGTGGCTTTGGCCTGCGCGCCGCCGCCGGTTGCTCCGACCGCGGCCACACTGCCATCAGCCAGGTCAAGCCGGGCGATTTCGATTGGGACTCGATCTTCGGAAAGCAGAACGCCACGAAGTGGTTTCATACAGGCGGCATCTTCGCTGCGCTCTCCGCTTCCACCGCAGAAGTCGCCGTTGAGGCCATGGATGCCGCGCACAAGTACAGCACCCCCATCTCCTACGACCTCAACTTCCGCGATAGCCTTTGGAAGAGCATAGGAGGCAAACCAAAAGCTCAAAACATCAATCGCGAGCTCGTCCGCAAAGTCGATGTGCTCCTCGGGAACGAGGAAGATTTCTCCGCCATGCTTGGCATCGCCATCAAAGGCGTCGCCGAAGATTTCGTTGAACTGTCTATCCCCGCATACGAAGAGATGCTGCGCGAGGTCGCAGCCGCGTATCCCAATCTCAAGCTCATCGCCAGCACCCTGCGCACTGCGCAAACCGCCAGCCGCAATGCCTGGGGCGCGATTGCACTCTATCAAGATAAGATCGTCCACGTTCCTCAGCGCGAAATCGATATCTACGATCGCGTAGGCGGCGGCGACAGCTTCGCCTCCGGTCTCATCTACGGACTGCTCGCCGGCAAAGGCATTGACTGGGCCATCGAGTGTGGCGTGGCGCACGGGGCTCTCGCCATGACCACCCCCGGCGACACCAGCATGGCCACGCTCGCCGAGGTTGAACGCGTCATCAAAGGCGGCTCCGCCCGCATCGCACGGTGACCCGCTAACTCGCGAATGTGCGTGCCGTGCACGCGAACTTGCTAACACGCGCGAAGCGCGGCTAACCCACTAACTTGCCGCCTTCTAAAGAGGAAACAATGTCCGAAACCACCCAGCAAATCATCGAACGCGTCGGCCTCATTCCCGTTCTTCGCGCCAAAAGCGTCGCCCAGGGCCGTGCCGTCGTTGAAGCCATGATCGCCGGCGGCGTCACCGTCGTTGAAGTCACCATGACCGTGCCCGGTGCCGTTGATCTTCTGAAAGAGCTAAAGACAGAATACGGAGCGGAGCTCCTGCTGGGCTCTGGCACCGTCACCACCGCCGATCAGGCCCAGGCCACCATCGATGCCGGCGCAGAATTTGTCGTAAGCCCCAGCCTGCATCCCGAAGTGATACGCGTGACCAAAGCCAACAAAAAAATATCTTGCCCCGGCGCGCTCACGCCCACTGAAGCCATCACCGCGTGGAACGCCGGAGCCGACTACGTCAAGATATTTCCCTGCTCTGCCGTCGGCGGCGCAAGCTATCTCAAATCCTTGCTCGCGCCCTTCCCGCACCTCAAGCTCATTCCCACCGGCGGCGTCACTCTTCAAACCGCCGAAAGCTTCATCAAAGCCGGCGCACGCGCGCTCGGTGTTGGCAGCGACCTCGTCAACCTCGCCGCCATCGACGCAGGCTGCCCCGAAACCATCACCGAAACCGCCCGCGCGTACCTGAAGGTGCTCAAGGACGCGCGCTTGCACTAACGGAGAAGAATGCGGATCATGACGCTAGGAGGAATCATATGCAACCTCTGAAAGCAAAAGTCTTTATGACCGGTGGTAGCCAAGCTGTTCGAATTCCCGCAGAGTTTCGCTTTGACACTCGCGAGGTGTATATGCGTCGCGATTTGCAAACTGGCGATCTGATTCTGTCTCAATCGCCTTTCACGTGGGAAGAAACCTACTCGGCTCTCGATCAGGCCGATTTTCCGGCGGATTTTATGTCTTGTCGTTGAAGACGGCTTGTACCCAGGAGATTGTCGATGCATCTCGTTTCCTTTTCCCTCGCTGACCGCAAACCCCGCCCCGGTGCACTGCATGCGCACACCAGCAGCATCATCGACCTCTCCGCGGACTACGCAGATACGCTCTCTGTCGTCGGCGCGGGAATCGCTTCCATTGCCAGCCCGGATATTCACCCCAGCCACAAGCTCAGCGACGTCCGCCTGCACGCCCCGCTCGCGAACCCTCCACGTGTCTTTGCCATTGGCCTGAACTACCGCGAGCATGCCGCCGAAACGGGGAAGGCGCTGCCCTCCGTCCCCGTGGTCTTTTTCAAGCAGCCCACAGCCATCATCGGTCCGGGCGACACCATCGTGCTGCCCAAAAATTCCAGCGAGCCTGACTACGAAGCCGAATTTGCCTTCGTCATCGGCAAGGGCGGCTACCATATTCCCGCCGCGGCGTGGCGCGAGCACGTTTACGGCTACACCATCGTCAACGACGTCAGCGCCCGCGACGTGCAGCGAGCCACCTCGCAGTGGTCGCTCTCCAAAAGTTTCCCCACCTTCTGCCCCATGGGACCGACCATCGTCACCGCCGATGAGATCGCCGATCCGCATCAGCTAGCCATCTCGCTCACCATTGGCGGCGAGACTCTCCAAAATTCAAACACGCGCGAAATGATCTTCCAGATTCCCCAACTCATCGAATACATCTCGTCCATCACGCCGCTCTTGCCCGGCGACGTCATCTCCACCGGCACTCCCTCTGGCGTCGGCGTGGGCCGCACGCCCAAGCGCTGGCTCAAGCCCGGCGAAACCGTTACCGTAACCATTGAAGGTCTCGGCTCGCTCACAAATCCCGTGGCAGCCGAATAGCATCTCCGGAACAGCATGGCCGATCCGGTCGAATCCGCTCGCCGCAATTATGCCGAGGAGATCTGCCGGCGCAACGGTGTCTCTTCGCCAGCCCTCCTCGCCGCATTTGCCACCGTGCCACGCGAGCGCTTCCTGGGGCCAGGTCCGTGGATCATTCAAGGCGAAGGCATGGGTCATGTGACTCCCGACACGGATCCCGTGCGCGTCTACCACGACGCGCTCATCGTACTCGACGAGTCCAGGCATCTCAACAATGGCCAGCCCAGCCTTTGGGCCATTCACCTCGAACGGCTCCATATCCGCTCCGGCGACCAGATCCTTCACCTCGGCTGCGGCACTGGCTATTACACGGCCATCCTCGCCGAGCTCACCGGCCCCACCGGCAAGGTTACTGCCGTTGAGGTTGAAGAAGGCCTGGCAGCCCGCGCACATGAAGCGCTCACGCCATGGCCGCAAGTAGAGGTGCTTCATGCCGACGGCGCCCGCGGCCCCTTCGAGCCAGCAGACGCAATTGTCGTCAGCGCTGGCGCAACGCATCCACTTTCGGCGTGGCTCGCAGCCGTTAAGCCTGCGGGCAAGCTCCTCTTTCCGCTCACATCCACGCGCGGTCCCGGAACCATGGTGCTTCTCACACGCACCAGCCCCGATCACTTCGCAGCCGCACTGCGAGGCCAGGTTTTCTTTGTCGATTTCGCCGGCGCACGCAATCCCGCCGTCAGCGAGCGTTTGGCACGTGCCCTTCATCGCGACGGAGGTGCAAGCGCGCGCTCTCTGCGCTGCGATCTTCACGAAGAAGACTCGTCCTGCTGGCTGCATGGCAATGGCTGGTGCTTTTCGCGGCGCAAGATCGCGCTGGAATAAACTGGAAGTCTGAAAAGGCGCGTCTTTCTTAATCTTCTCCAATTTAGGAGCAATCGGAAAAATGCCTGATCTAACG
>JBAWFY010000178.1:0-3843 GCA_049592335.1 Occallatibacter sp. | reverse complement strand
GTCGAAAGGCGATGCCGGTCTTGAGGCGTATCGCCGCGAGAAAAACCAGTTGAGCATCGATGGATTTCCCACGGGAATTCTGGAACCGGAATCGGGGACGCATGCCGGAAGATCCTCTTGATTACTTCGTGGTTGACGTTTTCACCGAAACTCCGCTCAAGGGCAATCCGCTGGCGGTGGTGCTGAACACGTGTGACCTGGCGACCGAGGGGATGCAGGCCATCGCGCGCGAGTTCAACCTTTCGGAGACAACGTTTATCGAGCGCCGGGGCGCCGATGTGGAACGCGCGGAAGGCGTGCGCGTGCGCATCTTCACGCCGAAGGAAGAGCTGCGCTTCGCCGGGCATCCTACGCTGGGCACGGCCAGCCTGCTGAAGACGATTGCGCCCGAAGCCTTTGTCGATGACACGGTGACGCTGGCGCTGGGCGTGGGGCCGGTGCCAGTGCGTTTTGAGCCGGGCGTCGCGGCTTCCGGAGCGGTATTCGGCGAGATGACGCAGCGCGAGCCCGAGTTCGGCGCGGAGCTCGACGCGAGCGTAGTGGCTCCGCTGCTCGGGTTGGCGCGCGAAGACCTGGACCCGGCGCTGACGCCGCAGGTGGTGTCGACGGGAACGGCGTTTGCGATTGTGGTGCTGCGCTCGATGGAGGCCTTGCAGCGGCTGAAGGTCGACCAGGAGAACGCTACGGCGTGGCTGCGTGAGCGCGGGGCAAGGTGGTTTTACGTTTTGGCTGCGGACCAGGTCCAAGACCAGAACAGTACGAAGCACCAAAACCAGAACGGTACGAAGTACCGGGCGAGGATGCAGTTTTATGGCGGGGAAGATCCGGCCACCGGCTCAGCGGCAGGATGCGCGATCAGTTACCTGGCGGCTCACGATGCGGTGCCGTCGGGGGTGCGCATCCATTTACGGCAGGGTGTGGAGATGGGGCGGCCGAGCGATCTTTTTCTCTCTGCAAAAAAGGAATCGACGAGGGTCGGGGATGTGCGCGTCGGGGGCAGCACTGTTCTTGTGGCAAAAGGGCGGCTTTTCCTGCCGTGATGCACACGCTTTCAACAGAAATTCATCATCGCAAGTTGCTGTGACTCATCGGCGTAGCGGATTTCCACTTGTTTCACGCGAATTTTCAATGAAATCTTCGCCTGTTTTTCCCTCTTTTCTCAGAGTGCCGTACCCCTTACGCTTCCGATTCGTTGCACAAAAACCTCCGGCGCGTTTGGGGAACTTCCGAGGCGTGCCAAAACGCTGAACATTCGACCGCGAACGAAGGCTGATGCGCAGAGGAGCGCGAGCCGGCTACCATCGCGCATCGAAACGCAGGTTTGCGTTTCGTGTGCGGGACAGGGCCGGCAGGTTCCTTGAGCTTTGCCGTCCGCACGCTTCCCGGCCGTGGGCCCCAATTTAGCCGCCACGGCGACTGCGAGTCTGTGTGTACGCGGCATGAGAATTTTATTGCCTTGAGGAAACCGGGAAACTTTTGAAGGAGTGAGGCCTCACATTATGCGCCCCAAGAAGGTATTGCTTTGCGTAGACGATAACGAACAGGAACTATCCGTAACCAAGTTCATGCTGGAGACCAATGGCTATCGCGTGCTGACGGCGACAAGCGGGCAGGAGGCGATCGCCATCTTTAACGCGGCGCCGCAGATCGACCTGGTGCTGGCCGACGCGACGATGCCGCAGATGAACGGACGCCAGCTTGTGGAGCGGCTGAAACGCATGAAGAACTACGTGCCCATGATGCTGCTGGGCGACGGGCAGGCGGCGGGGGCTGAACTCCACGTAGCCGACGCCATGATCGCCCGCAAGAGCTGCACGACGCAGGAGCTGCTGGAGCGCATCAAGGTGATGAGCGCGCGCAAACGCGGCCCGCGCAAGGGGGCGCAGCGAGTGCCGCAGGTGCGGGAGCTGGCGGCGGCGTCGTAGAGCAGGGGATCAAGCCACCCCAGCGCGCAGAGAACGCTCGCGGGAGGACCCGGCAGGGACCGAGGGAACAAGAAGGCTGAGTGATCTCTCCGAGAAGCTCTTTTCAGCGCGATTGGTTTGCGCTGGCGAGTTGATCTTGAAGCGCATTGATCACGAGCACTGAGGTTCGCATATCGGTTCCGCTGGCCTGTTGGTAGCGGGTCTCGGCTTCACCTGTTTTGTGCACGCGCAGCATGGCAAGCAGCTCCGAGCGCAACGGTTCTTTGATGGTAGCGGCAAGCTTCTTATACTGCTCGCGATCGGCGGCGTCGGCGCGAAAATCTTCGATTGCCTTGCTGGTCATGCAGGGAAAGTCGGCCATCCAGCGGCCATTTTGCCGCACAATCCAAGTCAGGATCGTCCCGCCATCCTGCGTGCCAGGATACTCATAGTCAATATGCAACTCATGCTCGGGTTTGACAGGGAAGTACTCTTCGCTGGCGAGGGCTTTCAAGTTCTGATCGCTTACCTGCATGAGCGATAGCCGGTAGTTGGGCGAAACGCTGTCGCGCATCTGAGCCGCCAGAAGCCAATCGTAAACATCCTTGTTTTCGGGGGTAATGCATGCCAGCGATTGCGGTATTTGCATGGACTTGAACCGCGCCAGATCCTTCGAGTTGAAGGCAGCCACATACTGAGCGGCGAAGGCCTTCACGTCGGGCGGCACGGGCGAGCTCTGGGCTGGCAGGTTGAAAGCTGCGGCGAAAAGGAGAGCAACCGAACAGATGGTTTGGAGAAAGCTGGGTCGCATAGACACCTCGAGGGGTTGGCCCATGCTTTCATGAGAAGAGTGCCACGGCAAGTGGGTAGAGGTTGCAGGTTGCAGAGTTCAGGGTTCAGGCAGCATTGATTCGCCGTCAGCGCACGGGGTATCGTCCTGACGCCTGACACCTGTCTTTCCTCTTGACGATGAGGCGCGGCAATGCGCATACTCGCCTTCATGTCCCCAGGAGGGCAGCCGCGATTGGCTGCCGATTGAAAGCGGGCCCGTATGGACCTCATTGTTCTACGTCTTTTATTCGTCATTGTTCTTGCCACGGTTTGTTACTTCTTGCGCCCGTTCGGCATTGCGACGCCTTGGCAAGCAGCGGCGGTCGGCGCGGCAGCAGCAGCCGCGGTCATCGTCTTCGAGATCCGCGTGCGTGCGCTGACGCTGCGGCGGCTGATTGGCGCGGTGGTGGGCAGCGTGCTCGGCATCTTCGGCGCGGCGCTGATTTGTCTGGTTTTGCGCTCCGCGCCGCTGCCTGAAGCGAATTCCGCGGCGCTGCAGATCTTTGTGCTTCTGCTGATGACCTATGTGGGTTTGCTGGTGGGCGCGAGCAAAGGCGACCTGCTGAATCCGGCGGCGCTCAACACGGTATTCTCCGGCGACAAGCCGACGCGGCGTACGGCCAAAGTGCTCGATACCAGCGTAATCATCGACGGGCGGATCGCCGATATTGCCGAGGCCGGATTTATCGACGGCATGCTGGTGGTGCCGGAGTTCGTGCTGAGGGAGCTGCAGGTAGTGGCCGACTCGACCGACGGATCAAAGAGGCAAAGAGGCCGCCGCGGCCTGGACATGCTGCAGCGCATGCAGTCGAGCGATGCCGTCCTGGTGCAGATTGTGCCGGACGATTTTCCTTCGATCCGCGAAGTGGATTTGAAGCTGTTGGAGCTGGCCAAGAAGTGGGAGGCCAAAGTGGTCACCAACGACTTCAACCTGAACAAGGTGGCCCACCTGCATCACGTGGAAGTGCTGAACATCAACGACCTGGCCAACGCGCTCAAGCCGGTGGTGCTGCCTGGCGAGCGCATGAACGTGCTGATCCTGAAAGAAGGCAAGGAGTACAACCAGGGCGTCGGGTACCTCGATGACGGCACGATGGTGGTGGTGGAT
>JBAWFY010000177.1:0-3513 GCA_049592335.1 Occallatibacter sp. | reverse complement strand
GCTCCAAGCAGCCCAACGCACCGCGCCCCTACAAAGCCTTCGGCTATCCATTCCTGCCCATTCTCTACATCGCAATGGCCGCAGGCATCTGCGCCGCCCTGCTCCGTTACAAACCGCAATACACATGGCCCGGCCTCATCCTCGTGCTCCTCGGCATTCCCGTCTATCTCTACTGGTCGCGAAAAAAGATAGCAACGGCATAAGCCTCCGTAATCAGCAATCCCGCGTAAAATTGTCATCCTGAGCGAGGTCGCCGCAGCGACCGAGTCGAAGGATCTGCGGTTGCTTTTGTCACCGCTAAACAGAGCACGAATTGTGGATTCGCCACCGCTGCCTCAGAGGTAGAATCTCGTCATGGCGCAAAGCGATGGAAAATCCGAACCGGAATTGAGCGAATCTCTGTCGACCGCCCACGAGATCGACGAATCTAAGTTCCCCTACGGCTACGTGCCAGATCACCTGAAGGAAAGAGTGAAAAACTGGCGCACACTCTCTATCGGCGAGCGTCTGAGTTTGAGCTTTGAATTAAGCGAAGCGGCTTGGGAGAAGATCGGGGGCGTCTACGACCCAACAAAGCCGATGGATAAGACGATCCGGCGGGTTGAACGACTGCGGGACCGACGGCTTGCCTCTTAGGCCTCGGAGGTGAGACCGGGAGCACCAGCTGTAGAGTTGTCTGCAGAATTGACGGGCGTACGGGACCGGTGCCAAATTTGAGAGTTGAAGATGAAATGCATACGATGCGACACTGAATTCGGCGAGGGCGTTAAATCATGTCCTAACTGCGGCAACTCAGAGGCTCTTTCCCTGTTTAAAGATGTGGTGGACGATGGCAAACTGCGAAACGGGAAGATTGCGCTCGCGTTGGTTATGAGCGCAATAATCTGCTTGGTGGTTGTGTTTTTCTCCGCGGGCAGCGGCAGGAAACAGACGGATAGTAACGACTCGGGCGGGATACCGGACAACAGCGGCTCAACCCTGCCATCTACCCCGACCAGTTTCCCGGAGCTGCATTTCACCTCCTCTGGACACCTGCCAACAAGGCTACATGGCCTTCGCCTCGGGATGTCTGTTGCCGACGCGATGGATGAAGATCCGATGCTGAAGGATGACCACAGTGATAGCGCATCGGGGTCGGCGTCTCCAGCGTCAGACCCTGACGCTGTGCTCTCTCGGGGCTCCGAGGAGAGCGGTTTCTTTGAGACGGCCTCGTTTTCTCACGGGCGACTTACCTATATATCCAGTACTGTCAGCGACATCAGCCCCGATGACGCATCACTGTTCGACAGAGACACGTTTGTACAGTTGGGCAAGCCCGATATTGAAGTCTATGCGGGGCCGTCGGCCAAAGCCTGGGTATGGATCGACGGCGACGTAAGGATTCGCTACGATAACGAACCCGTCGGTACTGTCTTCGGATCCAGGACGGTTTCGTTGAACATGGTAATTTACTCCCAGTTAATCAAGGACCTTACTTCGGAAAGAAACAAACCAAATGGAGATCCTTCGCACTGGGACGCAGAGGCCAATCTAGAACTTAACAAGCACGAATTTGGCGAGGATGAGGGCGATGTAACTCTTAAGCAGCTTCCTCCAGGCTTTTCCGATATACAGCTGCGGATGACGGCCTCGCAAGTCCGCGCAGCACTGCCTGGAATTGACCTTGTCCGCATTTCCGGATCCCAACAGCAGGGAGAACTAGACGCTCAGAATGTCCATACGGATGTCACTCTCTGGAATGGAGTTGTATCCTTCGTTGGTCGAACATGGGATCAGGTGCCTGCGAATCAAATCCCAGAGATGCGGCGCAATCTCATGGAGGAGTTTGGGACTCCATCGGCACATGTTCTGCCAGCAGCGAATCAATTCGAATCGATTACGTGGGAAGACAAGCAGACTGAGGTTACGTATATATTTTCGGTGCTCGGATCCGACAACAGCCACCAAGTTCAATCGTTCTACTACGATAAGCAGTTGAAAGCGCTCTCGCAAGCAGCCGACGCAGCTGAACATCCGCAAAAATTCAAGCCTGCTCCTGAAGCACATTCATTCCTTTGATCTACGACGACCAAGAGAATGCAGTATTTCTTCTTGGAAATTCGATGCCCCACCCAGGGGCTATTACTCGATGCGGCAAAGCTCAACCTCTTCAGCAAGACCAAACGCATCTCCGAGAGCCGCGCGAATCTCCGTCTCCTCATGGGAGCGGCCCATTTCGAGAATGATGGACGCGCGGCCAGTTTCGCGTAACTGCTCTCCGAAAGTCGCCTGATTCGTGGAAATGAAATCCCTCCGCGTGGTATGCGACGAGACCAACTCAACGAAATCTGCTCCAGAGAACTTCCCGGAAGCATCCAAGTCGTAGGCTTGGCAAACAAGCCGCGTGTTACCTCCATTGTCCGCGACCAAAGCTTCATACGTTATAAAGTTGCATCTATCACTGTACATATAAGCTCCTCGTCCAGGATTATACGTCCATTGTGGCTATGGTACGACGCGACGCGCAATGGCGAAGTCCCGCAGGCGCCTTACTGCAGCAGCGCCCCCTGCTCACCCTCGCCATTCCCGTTCCCGTTCAGTTCTTCAGGCGGAATGATGACCGCGGCGGCGACTTTATCTTCGGGATCGAGGTTCAACAGCCGCACGCCCTGCGTGGCGCGGCCTGCCGAGCGGATGGTCTTGGTATCGATGCGGATGATCTTGCCGAACTGGCTGATCACCATCAGCTCGCTGTTGTCGTCGACAAGTTGGATCGAGCTCACGCGGCCCACGCGCTCCGTGACCGAAAGATTCTTCACGCCCTTGCCGCCTCGTGTCTGCAGCCGATATTCTTCAACATCGGTACGCTTGCCAAAACCATTTTCGGTAACAGAAAGAATGCGGTACGCGCCCGCGGCGTGTTCCTTGGGAGTCACCGCGACGCCCACCACATAGTCGTTCTTGATGAGCCCGATGCCGCGCACGCCATACGCCGGCCGTCCCATCGAACGCACGTCGCTCTCTTCGAAGCGAATCGCCATCCCCATGTGCGTGGCCAGGAAGATTACCTGCGAGCCGTCGGTAATGCGCGCCGCTACTAATTCATCGTCGGTATCGATGCCGATCGCAATAATGCCTCTCGACATCACGTTCGAGAAGTCCTTGAGCGGCGTCTTCTTCACCGTGCCTTTTTGCGTGGCGAAGAGAATAAACTTGCCCTCTTCCTCGAGATCGCGCACGCCCAGAATGGCGCAGACTTTTTCGCCGGTTTGCAGGTCGAGCAGGCTCTGCATCGACTTGCCCTTGCCCGCCGCGCCCACGTCGGGAATCTCGTAAACCTTCAGCCAGTACACGCGCCCCGTGTTGGTGAAGCACAGCAGATAGGAGTGCGTGGAGTCGACAATGAGCTGCGAGACGAAATCTTCCTCGCGTGTCTTCATGCCCATGCGTCCCGTACCGCCGCGGCGCTGCTGGCGATAGATCGAGATGGGCGTGCGCTTCAGATAGCCCTGGTGGCTCACCGTCACCGCAACC
>JBAWFY010000176.1:0-7305 GCA_049592335.1 Occallatibacter sp. | reverse complement strand
GGAACACATCACGGGCATGAGCGTGGTGCAACTGTTCAACCGCGAGCAGCGCGCCTACAAGGATTTCGAAGCGGTCAACGAGCAGCACATGATCGCTTTTATCGACACAATCTTTGCTTACGCGCTCTACTATCCGGCGGTGGAATTCCTGGGTTCGGTGGCGGTGGCCATCATCCTCTACCAGGGCGGCGGCATGGCTTTGCGCGGGTTGGTGACGGCAGGCACCGCCATCGCCTTCATCCAATACGCGCAGCGCTTTTTCCGGCCCATCCAGGACCTGAGCGACAAGTACAACATCCTGCAGGCTGCGATGGCCGCCTGCGAGCGCATCTTCAAGCTGCTCGATTCCCAGCCGGAGATCGTGAGCCCGGCGAAACCCGCAGCCGGAGACGGATCGAATCGCATCGAGTTTCAGCACGTCTGGTTCACCTATCAGAAGCTGACCGAAGCGCAGAAGACCGCAATCGCCAAGGCAACCGGAAGGGCCGTCAGCGACTTCTCAGGCCGCGAGGTTTTGTATCAGGGCGCGACTTCAGTCGCGCCGGGACCGGCACCCAGGAACGATGGGGCTTTAGCCCCTGTCCCCGATGCATCCGCTTTAGCAGCCATTGACGGCATCGAATGGATTTTGAAAGACGTCTCCTTCACCATCGAACCCGGACAGACGGTGGCGATTGTGGGTCATACGGGCGCGGGAAAAACCACGCTCACCAGCCTGATGATGCGCTTCTACGAAGTGACCGCGGGCCGCATTCTGGTGGACGGGATCGATATTCGCGGTCACGAGCTGAACGAGCTGCGCCGCCACTTCGCCGTGGTGCTGCAGGACCCGTTTCTATTTTCCGGTACGATCGGCGAAAATATCCGCCTCGGCAACGAAGCCATCTCCGACGTGGGGATGCGCCGCGCGGCGAGCGACGTAAATGTTCTGGACTTTGTCGACAGCCTGCCGCATAAATTCGACGAGCCGGTGCGCGAGCGCGGCAACTCACTTTCCACCGGCCAGAAGCAGCTCGTCAATTTCGCCCGCGCGCTGGCCTACAATCCGCGCATTCTCATCCTCGACGAGGCCACGTCGAGCGTGGACACGGACACGGAGCTGCGCATCCGCTCGGCCTTGGAGCGCATGGTCGAGGGGCGCACCAGTGTACTGATCGCGCACCGGCTGTCCACGGTGCAAAGGGCCGAGACCATTCTTGTGATGCACAAGGGCCAGTTGCGCGAGATGGGCTCGCACCAGGAGCTGCTTGCCGAGCGCGGCCTCTACTGGAAGCTCTACCAGTTGCAGTACAAGGATCAGGAGATCGGGACGGGTGCGATGGCGTCGCGCGAACCTTCCGCGGCTCCGGCGGCGTAAACGCAGGGAGCAGGGATTAGCAGACGGCTCCCGATGCTGTCCGCGCGCCTCTGGCTCGGCGAATGCTCATTGCCTCAAATGGTTCGCGGCTGGCTTGCCTTTGGCGCGGAGGTTGCGGCCCCGGAATCTTTACTCGCGATATGATGGAATCAAGGGAATTTGTGTGCCGTGGCTGGAGAGCCCTGCCTGCCCGGCCGATTCCAGATCAGATGACGGAAAAGACTGCCAGAAAAATCGAGCTGTTCGACACCAGCCTGCGTGACGGCCTGCAGCAGCCGAACCTCGAGATCTCGGTGCCCAACGCGGTGCTGTTGCTTGAGCGCATGGCAGCGTTTGGTGTGGGCTACGCCGAGATCGGATTCGCCGGGGCCTACCAGTTTGTCAGCGATCTGACGGTCGCGCTCGACAACGCCAAAACAGAGCCGATGAGGCTGGCGCTGTTCGGGCGTACGCGTGGCAAAGGCGCGAAGGTCGAGGACTGGCCGGACGTGCAGTTCATGCTGCGCCACAAGCGGCGCGTGCCGGTTGCGGTGGTGGTGGTCAAGTCGCGCTTGCTGGACGTGGAAAGATCGCTCGAAACCACCCCCGAAGAAAATCTCCTCATGATCTGGGAGACGATCGACTGCCTCGAGTCGCATGGCCTGGACGTGATTGTCGATCTCGAACATGCGATGGACGCGATGTGCGGACGTGCCGAGAACGGCAACCCCTCGAGCGAAGACTTTGCACGGCGCAGCGTCGATCACTTCCATCAGATCGTGGAACAGTGCATGCGCCAGAAGGTGAGCCGCATCGTTGTCTGCGACACCAACGGAGGGTCGAACCCCGAAGAGGTGGAGCAGGCGATCGGGGGCCTGGTGCACGATTATTCCCCTGCCGCCTTCGGGTTCCACGGCCACACCGACCGTGGCTTCGGCATCGCCAATACGCGCGCGGCGATTCTGGCCGGAGCGGTGCAGGTGCAGGGCACGCTGATCGGCACCGGCGAGCGCTGCGGCAACGTAAACCTGACCACGGTGGTCGGTGCGTTGCAGCTGCGCGGTGAAGCCGAGTTTGTTTCGCCTGAGGCGCTGACGGGATTGACCGCTCTGGCGCACTCGGCTTACGCGGCCTTCGCTCTCGAACCGCCGCACGGACAGCCGATCGTGGGCGCCGGCGCATTCGGCACGTGGGCCGGCATGCACGGCTCGAGCGAGCGCAAGAACCCCGGCGCTTACCTTTGGTGCGATCCCGCGCGCGTGGGCGCCAGCCCCATGGTTGGCGTTAACGCGCAATCGGGCCGCGCCAACATCATGCTGCTTGCCGAGTCGATGGGTTTGCCGCTCAGCTCCGCGCAGGCACAGGCGCTGATGGAAGCCAACGTGGCCATGATCGAAGGCGGCGGATTCACGGCCAGCGAAGTCTCCTTCCGCCTGGCCTGCCTGAGAACTCTCGGCACTCTGCGCAATTGGTTTGCCGTAAAAAGCTGGCGCGTTTGGGACGAGTCCGATGAGATCGGCGGCCGCTTTGTGCAGGCCTTCATGTCGCTTACCGTCGGCGAGGGAACGGTGCTGACCACGCGCGCCGAGGGCGCCGGACCGGTGGACGCGCTGACCAAGGCCATGCGCTACGAACTGGAAAAAACGTATCCCGCGCTCAAGCACATTCGGCTGGGCACATTTACGGTGGCTGCGCTCGACGTTTCGGCACACGACTCGGCCGCCCATGTGCGCGTGACCCTGAGCTTCAACGCCGATGGGCACGAGTCGTGGATTACTGCGGGCGTGAGCAGCGACTTGAACCAGGCGGCGCTGATGGCCATCGTGGACGGCTTCCATTACTGGCTGCTGAAGCAGCCGGCCGGGCCGGGTGAGGCCGTCCGCCCAGCCGCCGCGCCCATCTCTACCGAAGTGGCTTGAGCCACAATTCCCAAAAAGCACCATCCGGGTCCCAATTTAGGGATTGTTTATCCCGTATTCATCGGAGTGATATAGCTCACAGCGAAATGGTGCCTTTGCCTCCACACTAACCCCCGTCCAGCCGAAGTATGGGGCAGCGGGCCGGTGCTCTCGAGGCTGAGGTTTCCCGGCTGATCGTCCCCGCGGAGCACCGCGGAGGGAGGACTGCTGTGACTACGGGACTGCTTCATGCGCCGCTCGAGGCTGCGCTGCTGGAACCGGCTTCAATCTACATCAGGGAAGCGCGCGAAGCCATGCTTGCTTATGAATCCGAAGAGCTGGCCGCGCTCCGCTTCTCGATCATTCTCACTGCGCGGTGGGAGGCCTCGGAAGACGAGACCCCCGAGCAGCGCGCCGATCTGCGCGCCGATCTGGCGCTACTGCGCCGCCACTACGACGACAAGCTCGACGAGATCGCGATGACCTTCGGCGTGAAAGAGGCCGTCAAGGCCAAGAGCTATGTTGAGCGCACCGTGAAGGTGCCGCGCGAGCTGAGGCCGATCACTCTCCAGGATGCACAGGAAATGAGCACAGAAGAGCAAGACGAAACCGGCTTCGGACTCTGAGAAGTCTCGACTTTACCGCGAATCGGCCGCGGCAAAAGGAATGACTGAATCAACAGAAAATGCGCCACCCGCAATTGCGGAGTGGCGCATTTCGGTTTGGTCGCGGAGTTTGAGCTACTTTGCAGCTACAGAAGGCCGCGTGTCGAGCTTGCCGCTTTTGTAGCCCGCAGCCATTTCGCTGATCGGAATCGGCTTGTAGTCTCCGGCGTGGCCCGCCTGGCCGAACTCGGTCATGCGCTCCGAAACAACTTTGGCCATCGCCTCGCGTGCCGGCTTCAGGTAGTCGCGCGGGTCGAACTTCTCGGGCGACTCGGCGAAGACCTTGCGGATCGCGCCCGTGATCGCCAGACGATTGTCGGTGTCCACGTTGATCTTGCGCACGCCGTTGCGGATGCCGAGCTGAATCTCTTCGACAGGCACGCCCCACGTCGGCTTCAGCTTGCCGCCATACTGGTTCACGATGTCCTGGAGCTCCTTCGGAACCGAAGAACTGCCGTGCATCACCAGATGTGTGTGTGGCAGCCGCTTGTGGATCGCGATGAGCACGTCCATCTTGAGCACCGAGCCGTCGGGCTTTTTGTTGAACTTGTAAGCGCCATGGCTGGTGCCGATGGCGATGGCCAGCGCGTCAACGCCTGTGCGCTCAGCGAATTCCACCGCCTGGTCGGGATCGGTGATGTGCTCAAGTCCCGTGCCACCCGCGCCGTGGCCGTCTTCCACGCCGCCCAGTACGCCGATCTCGCCTTCAACGGTGACGCCGCGCTCGTGCGCGTAATCCACCACGCGACGGGTGACTTCCACGTTTTCTTCGAAGGTCGACGGCGTCTTGCCGTCTTCCTTCAATGAGCCGTCCATCATCACCGAGGTGTAGCCGAGTGCGATGGCGCTCTTGCAGGTGTCAAAGCTGTTGCCATGGTCCTGGTGCATGGCGATCGGAATATCGGGATTCAGCTCGGCGGCTGCCTGGATCAGCTTGAAGAGGTAAAGGTCCTCGGCAAACTGACGCGCTCCTCGGCTGGCCTGCACAATCACTGGCGACTTGGTCTGCTTGGCCGCGATCATGATGGCTTGAATCTGCTCCATGTCGTTCACGTTGAACGCGCCGACGCCGTATCCGCCCTTGGCAGCCTCATCGAGGAGCTGCCGCATGGAAACTAGAGGCATAAAAATTCTCCTTTGAGTGACTCTTGCCGCCTGTGCGCTCAACTCTCAATTTGTCGAGAAATCAGCTTGGCGCGTAGAGCCGCAATCATTCTTATGGTAGCAGAGGCGTGCAAGAAGAATCGGCAGATGCGTATCTCAATCGTAGTGGCTCTTCCTGATTCAGCGCTCCACTAACTCGGCCGTTTCCAGAAAGGAATAGCTGCCTGAGGGCGACGGCGTTACGTGTGTTAGCCGCCGGTTGTGCACGACGAGCGTGTCGATATACCAGAGGTTTACGGACGGCAGATCGCGCGCCAGGATCTGCTGCACCTGGACGTAATCGGCGCGGCGGCGATTCATGTCGGGACTCTGGCGGGCGTCGTCGAGCAGCGCGTCGACTTGCGGATTGATGTAGCGGCCGCGGTTGGCGCCATGCGGCGGAATGCGCGCCGATGAAAATACATAGTCGAAGATATCCGGCTGCTCGTTGCCGCCGATCCAGTAAAGCGAATACATCTGGAATGCTCCGCGCACGACGTCGGAATAGAAGGTGGCGAACTCGTTGGAGCGAAGATCGAGCGCGATGCCCACATGGGCGAGTTGTTGCTGAAAGACAGCGCCGAGGAGGCGCGCGCGTTCATCGGTCGAGGTCTTCATGGAAAGATGCAGCCGGATGCCGTTCGCGCCCGGCCGATAGCCTGCCTCGTCGAGCAACTGCTCGGCCCGCGCGGGATCGTATTCGTACCGTGCCACATCGCCTGTCCACGCCCATTGCGTGGGCGGCAACAGACTGACCGCCGGCCGCGCGTAGCCGTGATAAATGGTGCGAATGATTAAATTGCGGTCGATGGCGCAGGCGATTGCCTGGCGCACGCGCGCATCGCGCAGAATCGGGTCCTGTGTGTTGAAGGCGAGATACTGAATTTCTGTCCCCGGCGTGTCGCTGACTTCAAGATCCGGCCGCGTTGCGAGCGTGGGCAGCGCATCCATGGGAAGGGAGTTGACCTCGACGTCGGCCGAGCCTTTTTCGAGTTCGAGCGATTCGGTGATGGCATCGGGCACAACGGCGAATCGCACGCGTGCGATCTTCGGCGTCGTCTGCCAAGTCATGGGATTGCGCTCGATGACGACATCCTGGTCGATGCGCTGGCTGACGAAGCGGAATGGTCCCGTGCCTACTGGATCGCGCCAGAAATCCTTGCCGCTACCGTCGGGCACGATGCCGATGGCCCGCGACGAGAGATTGGTGAGTAGAAAATTATCGGGTTGGCGGAGATGAAAGACGACAGTTTCGGCATCGGGCGCTTCGACCGATTGGATGGACACGTAGCTGGCAGCCTTCGGCGAAATCACCGCGGCCTTCGTTCCACCCACCCCCATCGACGCGAAGGTCCAGACCACGTCGCGCGAAGTGAACAAACGTCCGTTGCTGAAGTGCACGCCTTGGCGTAGGTGAAAGACCATGGTTTTGGGGTCAGGCTGATTCCAAGATTGAGCGAGCGCGGGTTGGAAGTGTAATTGCTCGTCGATGCGCACGAGGCCGTCGAAGAGCAATTCGTCGATATGTTCAGATGCGAAATCGGTGCCCACGCGCGGATCGAGGCTTGCGGGGCTGGATTCGATGAGAAAAACTACGGTGCTCGGGTCGCGCTGCACCGAGTGGCAACCGGTCCCGAGCAGCGCCAGGAGCAACAGACCTGCGGTCCATTTGCGCTTACGCATAGGTCACCTGACCGAGAATCGCCGGGCGCTTTGCCCCGGTCGCCGACGGCACATTGCCCGGCAGCCGATGCCAGGTTTGCCACGCCAGCATTGCGAAGGCTGCCGCTTCCTTGGCTTCGACTGGAATTCCGAATTCGCCGCTGTCGGACAGATTGCAGCCGAGCGGCGAGAGCCGCGCAGCCAGCATCGACATGAGGGTCCTGTTGCGCGCGCCACCGCCAGAAGCGATGAAATCCACCGAACCGCCCTTCATGCGCGGCTGCACAAAGCAGGCGTAGCTGCGCGCGATCGACTCCGCGGTCAGCGCCGTCGCTGTGGCGAGGGCGTCATTGGGATTCTTTGATCGCGCAAGACACTTGTCCAAGAAATCTGCGGCGTAAGCTTGGCCGAACTGCTCGCGACCGGCGGTTTTCGGTGGAAGCATTTTGAAGTACGGATGCCGCAGAGCTTCTTTGAGCACAGGCTCGATCACGGTTCCGCGCGCCGCCAGCGCTCCATTACGATCGAAAGGCTTGCCGAAAAGTTTCTGCGCGAGCCAGTCGATGACCATGTTGCCCGGCCCGGTATCAAATGCCACCAC
>JBAWFY010000175.1:0-4047 GCA_049592335.1 Occallatibacter sp. | reverse complement strand
GAGGTGCTCAACGGGCATTCCGTCTTTGTCCGGCAACGGGACGCTAAAGCTATAGTGTTCGTGCTGAGAATCCGAGAGCTTGCCCACCGGATCGATGTGCTGCCACGAACCTGCGTCAAGCGAATATTCCGCATGCGCAATCGGCGAGGTTGCGTCCTCGGCATCGAAATCGACGACAATCTGTTTCGGACATGCAGGCTCTGAGCAAGTAACCGCGGCGAACTGCGTCTTGAGCGCCGTAATCGCCGGCGGCGTCGTGTCGACCACAAAACGGTCGCTTACTTTTTCGCCGGTGAGCGCATCGCCGGGCATGTGCGAAGGCGCGTCCGATGCAACCACCTTGACGCGATAGCCCCCGTCGGGAATCGTCGTGGCATCAAAGCTGTACGCCTTGTCGGTAATCTTGTCCTTGAGCAGCCGCCACACAGTTTCGCCGTCGCCGCGCAGGTAGAGCGAATAGATCAGATCGTCTCCGTCGTCGTCGTGTGCCGCCCAGCGTGCCGTCACAGCGGTCCGGTCCTTATTCGCCTGCAGTGTCCCACTCGATCCCGTATCGAAGCTCAACGTTGAGCCATCGCCTTGCGAAGAGAACGCGATATTCACAGTCTGGTTCTGCGGAATCGAGATCTGCGGGTTCAGGCGCGCGCCGGGAACAACCACCAGATCGTCGACCACGGGCGCGGAGTTCACCGGCAAGTAGTTGACAGCCACGCTGCCGAGCCTTCCCTCGCTTTTGAGTTCGGCCTTCCATTGCAGGAACCGGCCAGGAGGGGAAGCTACCGCGCCATCTTTCAATGGTTGCCAATCGCTCCAGCCGCGCACCGGCTGCTCGATGTTCCCGGAGCGAGTCAGAATCTCGTAGTTGCTTGAGTCCGGCTCAACTTCGACGCGCCCAAATCGCGCGAATGCTCCTGCGTCCAGGACATCGCTCGCGTACTCGTGCTTCTCGGCCAGCCCCAGCAGAAACACCTTGCCCGTGTTCCCCGTGCCGATCAGCAGTCCCTCGCCATTCTGCGCAGGCGCAAGGCTCAGCCCCTGTTGCGCCTGCAGGTGAGCGATATCGGCATAGCTCCCATCGTCCTCAATGCGGAAGACGCGGCCACGATTTCCAGTCAGCGCGAGAAGCCCCTCCGGCCGAGCAGCCAGCGCGTAGACAATCTCGTCCTTATTCGACCAGAGCTTGCGCGGCGCCTGACCCTCAGCCAGGGCATAAATCTCCGTTCCTTCCGGTACGGAGGCACTCGCATTCGCCGCCTGTAGCGAGCCCGGCTGCACAATGGTCACGCTCACCGTGCCAATTCCCTGCACCGGCAGCGGCGGGAGCGGATTACGGCTCTTGTCGCCCACGCTCGCCGCGTAGATCGTCCCCTTCGCACCAATTGCAATCGACGTGATCTCGCGCCGCGGCGCCTCGAAGAGCACGTATCCCTTGCCCTGCGGATCGATGCGATAGACCAGCCCCGAGCCGTCGGACCCGGCAATCAGGTTGCCTTTAGCGTCCCACGCCAGGGCGCGGATGTGCGCTTCATCACTCTTGAAGAACAGTTCTGGCGCGGCGTTGGGCTTTGCCGGATCGACTCGGTAAACCGCGCCCGGATTCCCCGCCGCAATGTAGAGCCGTCCCGCAGAATCGAAGGTCAAAGCCCAGATGTAGCGAGGCTGGCTGTTGGGTGCGGGCGAGTTTGGCTCGGGCGCTGTCCCGTCCGCCTTGGCTGAGTCGAAAACCACCGTGGCGCTCGAGTCATCCTGCTTCGCGGTTGCATTGGGATTCAGTTTGTAGACCTTGCCACTTGGCATCGTCGCAGCATAAAGCGCCCCGTCAGGCCCCAGGCACAAGGCCTGAACGCTCAAATCTTTTGTCTCGAAAAGTACGAAGGGCTTCTCACCCTTACCTGAAGCCAACCGCAGTACAGTAGCCGGAGCACCGGTGGCAGCAAAAATCTGTCCCGCCTTGTCCTCCGCCAGTGCCCATACGAAGGTGGAGGGGGTGGTTAGTTGCTCGGTGAGCCCAGGCCCTTCGCGCAGTTGTCCGTCGCTCTCAATGGACACGCCCTCCGGAGTACCTTTTTCGAACTCCTCCATCTGCGACTGCACCCATAGATGAGTGCCTTGCGCCTCGGCAGTCGGGTGGATCACTGCCAAAATGAGAAGTGAGAGCGCGAAAAAGGCGGGCTTAGAAGGACGACGGCGCAGAAATCGACAAAAGGCAAACATTCTTCCGTTGAGTGTACTAGAGCCCGCTAGTCGGCCAGAAAGCACCCGGTACTGTCCTAACCCCGCGTTGCTCCGCTTTTCCGAGTCGTTAGAGCGAGAGACCAGCGGAGCACTCCAGTTAGTTGGCAACAAACCCATCCACAACCAAGCGGAGGAAAGTATGAACACCAGCCCAAATGTCGAAGTATTGGGAATACAAGGTCTGATCGAAAAGGCAAGAGAAGGGGAGACTTTTCTTGACATCTCCTCCCCTCTCCCTTACGCTCTCGGTATTGTGACGCAGGCTTATCTAATTGCCGAACTGGAAACGAAGGTCAAGCATTACCGGGAGCGTGTGGAAGAATACCGCTCCAAACTTCGCGTCTGGGAAAGTGCGCTCAAATCGGCCTTGGAAGAAAAAGGCGAGAACAGTAAGGCATCTGGAAAGTCCGCGCCGCAACAGGTGAAAGGAAAGGTCAGCCGCGCTTTCGTCCGTGAGGTATTAAAGCACAATGCGAAGTCGGGAGTCACTCCGAAGCAGATTCGGGAAGCTGCCGAACAGCAAGGCTTGACCTATCCGAACAACTTTCCTCACACCACCCTGCACAAGTTCCGTACGCAAGCAAGACCGGAGGTGCGGCAAGAGGGGGGAAAGTATTTCCCTGTTTCACCTGAACAATGAAAGGAGCATAGATGCGCCCTCCACCAACAAGCATGAGCGCAAATAGCGAAGCCCTTTAGAGATTGGCGTCTCCAAAGGGCTTCAGAAACCGTAACCACGGCAAGCCGTAATCACAGCCTCGCGGGTTTGATTATCGGCTTGCCTCAACCGAAAGGTCAAGAGGAAAACTGATATGACGTGCCATTCGTGTCAGGTGGCGTGTAAGCGGTTCGGAAAGCACAGAAACGGGTTGCAGAGGTTCCGCTGCCGGCAGTGCAAGAAGACTTTTACTGAGGAACATAAGCAGCCGCTCGATGAGATGCGGTTGCCGCCGGATCGCGCCGTGGAAGTGTTGCGCCTGCTGCTGAAGGGGATGAGCGTTCGGAGCGTTGAGCGCGTTACGGGAGTTCACCGGGATACGATTCTGCGGCTGCTGGTGCTGGCCGGGGAGCGGTCCCAGAGGTTGATGGACGAGAGGATCAAGGGTATTGCTGTACAGGATGTCGAGGTTGATGAAATCTGGGGCTATGTGTTCAAGAAGGAGGGACACAAGTGGGAGCGTGAACGGGAGAACGCCGAGCTCGGCGATGCCCATTGTTTCGTGGCGATGGAGCGCAACACGAAGCTAGTACTCACTCACTACCGGGGCAAACGCACAGCGGAATCAACCGATCAGTTCATCTCGCGGCTTGCTCTCGCTACAGCCCCCGCCCGCCGCTATCAGCTCACCAGCGACGGATTCCAGCCCTACAAGCCCGCTGTGAAGTCATTCCTGCGAGGCCGTGTGGACTTCGCGCAGTTGGTTAAGGTCTATGCGTCATCCCGCGAAGGCGAGCAGCGGTACAGCCCGGCTGAGGTCGTAGATGCGGTTCCAGAAAAAGTTATGGGGAACCCTGATTCGGACCGCATCTGCACCAGTCACATCGAGCGGCAAAACCTAAGCACACGGATGGCAATGTGTCGCATGACGCGGTTACCGCAATCGGCTCCTGCGAATGGAACGGAGGGAGAGTTGTTTCAAAGGCGGTCAAGTGGCGTGCAACTCCGCGACAGATTTGATGGTCTTCGGCCTCTCACCGATAAACGAATTGTGAGAAATGCGGCCGCAATCCCGACCAGGAACCAGACCATCACCGTTCCCTGGGCCATGCAGATGAAGGCAGTGAGCACCGAGGACCCCTCTCGCCTGGTAC
>JBAWFY010000174.1:0-7420 GCA_049592335.1 Occallatibacter sp. | reverse complement strand
TTGCATCCTTGCCGCGTTTCGCAATCACAGTGTCTCGCCATGCCTCATCAAATCCAGGAGGATAATAACCTTCAATCTTCAATGTCCGGTGGGCGAAAGAAACGGCAACCGAAAGGACTACAAAGCTGATTAGCTGCATTACGAATAACCATTTAGAGATATTTGGGGCAACGAGAAGAACTGCTGGCTGAACAGCCAGAAAAGCTCCCGCAGCTAGTATGAGACCTGCCTTCGCGTCGATTGCATCGGCCGCTGTCTGGATATAGTCTTCCTGCCTTTCCAGCTCCTGCAACAGTAGATCGTCGGCGACTCTATTCATTTTGCTTTCTCCTATCTGAATTCACAGAAAAACCCGCCATTTAAGCGGGCTTCTCTTGCTTCTGATTCTTCAACTTCAACCGTCTTCGCTTTCGCGCGGCCTTCGTTTTCGGTTTTGGCCGATACGCCAACACAATATCGGCGACTCGATTCAGCGATTCAGGTACACCCTTCATGCCGTCAGCCTCGCATAGGTGAGACGCTTCCCATCTATAGCGGCGACGAAACTATCCAGCCGATCTAACGTGTGCTGCTTCACATTGCCAGCGTTCAGGCGGAAAGAAACTTCGCTCACATACCGCCCCAAATGCTTTGCACTGACTTGATGGTAAACGCCATAGATTCCGCGTTTCAGGAGCGCCCAAACGCTTTCGATGCCATTTGTGTGGGCCACGCCGCGCCGATATTCTCCGCCGAGATGATTCACCGATTCGTGCATAAAAAAGATGCCATCCATTCCAGCATAGGCCGCGTGCTCATCTGTCATCAGGGTTGATCCGATCTCGACGTTATCGAAAATCGCGTTTTGTATCGTCTCCTTGTCAGTATTGGAAACTGTCATAGCCACGGTGCGACCGCCGCGCTCGCGAAGCCCCATCACCGCAGTTTTACCAACCGACCCGCGCCCCTTCTTGAGCTTCTTTGATTCATGCTTATTTGCTTCTTTGCCGCCGATGTACGCTTCATCAATCTCGACAACCCCGGCCAGTTTGCCGCCGTTACTGCCGTTGCCGCCGCAAGCCTCACGAAGGCGCTGCAACATAAACCATGCCGATTTCTGCGTGACGCCGATCTCCTTGGCAAGCTGCATCGAACTGATACCCTTACGGGCCGTAACCATCAAGTACATCGCATAAATCCACTTATGCAAGGGAACATGCGAACGCTCGAAAATCGTACCCGTCCGAACCGTGAAATCCAGCTTGCATTTGTTGCAGCGATAGAAGCCGCCCTTGCGAACCGTGATCCGGTCCTGTCCAGAGCATGTAGGGCAAACCGTACCATTCGGCCAAAGCCGCTCTTCAAGATAAATCCGCGCCGTTTCTGCATCGGGTATTAAACCAAAGAGTTGAAAGGTGCTTATCGTGCTCTGACTCATACTTAATTCCCTCACTTGCTATGACTAAATACTAGCCCAAAACAGCGAGGGAGTCAAGTATATAATTCCCCAATATATTGGGCTGCACAGCGAACCGCGCGATCCGACCTAACACCCATGGGGCATCCGCAGCCTCTATCCGTGTACTCTCGATCACAATTTACGTACCTTTCGCCGTCCTATAATGGGCCTCAATTTCAATCCCGGAAGCTGCGTGTTTCGTTTTAGCGTTATCCAATGGATTCCGCGCTGATCCCCGATGGAAGATTTTCATCAGAGGGGAAACGCGAGTTCGATCCTAGTTCGATTCTGGATGCGCGTGACGAGGCCGATGTTGTATTCGATCGTCCATCCTTCTGCCGTGTGCAGAAGGGAAGAGAAGCGTCCCCGCCAGGCTTTGCTGAGCGGCGGTTGGGGCGCGTGGGCCTGGGTTATGCTGGGCGTGTGGATGATTGCGCAACTGGGTTTGGGATTGGCCCTCCCCGCGCAAAAGACGGTCGCGACATCTCCGTCCACTGCAAACCCGATCTCCCCATCCGATTCAAAATCGAAGGCGGCTCGACCGGCCAGAAGCTTGCCACCTCGCGTGCTGGCCGCGCGGCGGTTCTTAGCTGAGCGCGGAATCGCTGCCGGCCATCGCGCCCTGCCGCGTTCGCTCGCGCTGCGCAGCCGCACGGGGGCGGCTTCTACCCTCTCAACGCGGGCTTCGGCACAAACCTCGGGTGGTTCCTCGTCCGGTGCTTCAGCCACCTGGACGCTGCTCGGCCCAACCGCAGTCAACACTCCCAGCTTCAACCTGGTGACCGGCCGCGTGACCTCGATTGCGGTCGATCCCTCCGATCCGACCGGCAACCACGTTTACGTTGGCACGACCGGCGGCGGAGTGTGGAGCTCAAATAATGCGGGCGCGTCCACGGTTGCGAATATCGTATTCAGCCCGCTGACGGATGCGGTTGCCGCGCTCGGCGGCGCCGAGGACGCCTCCATCAGCATCGGCGCGCTCACGGTGCAGCCGGGCGGGACGGGCGTGATTCTGGCGGGCACGGGCGATGCCAACGATAACCTCGATTCGTATTACGGGGCGGGCATCCTGCGCTCTGCAGACAACGGAGCCACGTGGAGCCTGATCTGGCATGCGTCGGATATGGAATCGGGCCTGGGCACAACGGATTTTTCCTTCGCGGGCTTGGGTTTCTCGGGCTTCGCGTGGAGCACTGTCAGTCCGCAGACAGTGGTCGCGGCGGTGACAGACTCCTACGAAGGCGAGGTGGTGGACGCGACGTTGCCGATAGAGAACTGCGAAGGCCTCTACTACTCCCAGGACGGCGGGGCCACCTGGCACCTGGCGACGATCGAGGATACGAGCAGCCAGATTGTGCAGTCGGCCACCCAGCCGCTGCTAGGGCCGAATGGCAACGCCGCCACGGCGGTGGTCTGGAACCCCATGCGCCAGTTATTCGTGGCTGCCGTGCGCTTCCATGGCTATTACACGTCGCCAAACGGCGTCACCTGGACGCGGCTTGCCGATGCGGACCAGCCGGGAGGTATGAGCTCAACGCTTTGCCCCACGAACCCGAGGATTCCTGGAAATGAGGGTTGCCCCATCGATCGCGGCGCGCTGGCCGTCAATCCTGCGACGGGCGATACCTTTGCCTGGACGGTCGATCTTTTCAATAACGATCAGGGCATCTGGCAGGACGCGTGCGCGCTGAGCAACATGACGAATCAGTGCACGAATGCCGCCATGACTTTCGAGCAGCCGTGGAACTCTGCCGCGCTCGAAGACCCCGAAGCGCCGGGAACCATCGCCGACGGCACGTACACGCTGGCGCTGGCGGCCGTGCCGTCGACGAGCTCGTCAACGGGAAGCTTGGTGCTGGCCGGCGCGGACGACTTGTGGGAGGCGACTGCCCCTTATTCGCTGGGGGGATCGTGGCGCAACGCGACCAACTCCGCGACCTGCATGAGCGCGCAGGTGGGCGAGTACCAGCACGCATTGGCCTGGAATGCCGATAATTCCCTGGAGATTTTTATCGGTAACGACAGTGGGCTGTGGCGCTCGACAGATGGAATTGCCGAGAGCGGCCCGCAGTGCTCCGCGACGGACGCAAGCCACTTCCAGAACCTCAACGGAAGCCTCGGCTCGCTGGCCGAAGTGGACAGCATCTCCGCGGCTCCGGCGAATCCTTATGAGCTTGTGGCCGGCCTGGGCGTGAACGGAGCGGCAGGCGTCGACGAAACGGCGAACACACTCACTCCCGACTGGCCGCAGGTGATCACGGGCCTGGCCGGGCCGGTGGCCATCGATCCCACAAACAACGACAACTGGTACGTGAACGACTGGGATGGAGTCGCTATCGATCTTTGCGTGCAGGCTGCCGGTTGCACGCCATCGGCGTTTGCCGAAAATACTGTGGTGAGCGAAGCCGATGTGGACAACGATGGTGAAGGAATGCCCGTTCCGGCAACCTTTCTGGTCGATCCTGTCGATGACACGCAGTTGCTCGTGGCCACGTGCCGCGTGTGGCGCGGGCCCGCCAGCGGCGGCTGGACCTCCGCGAACGCCATCAGCCCGGTTCTGGCATTTCTCCAGAGCTCGACTCCTGCCAGCTCCTGCGACGGCAACGCGCTGATCCGCTCCATGGCGGCTATGAATCTTGGCAATGGCAAAGAGATTGTCTACGTAGGCATGTACGGGACGAACGATTTCGAGCCCAGCGGCTCGAACTTGCCAGGCCATGTTCTGAGTGGAACTTACCAGCCCAACTCCGCGACCGGCATATGGGCGTGGACATGGACCGATCTCACGTTGAGCCCGGTCACGAACGATCTGCTCCGGCTCAACGGCTACGCGCTCGACATATCGAGCATCGCCATCGATGCGCACGATCCGACCGGAAACACGGTCTATGTGACGGTGGAAGGCATGCCGCAAATTACCGAGAACATTCGCGCGGTGTATCGCTCAATGGACGGAGGAAAGCACTGGGCGTCGATTGCCTCGAACCTTCCTATGGCGCCGGCCAGCAGTCTGGCCATTGACCCCGGGAGCGCCAGCACCGTGTACATCGCCACCGACGTGGGCGTCTATTACACGTCTGCGGTCGGCAGTTGTGCCGGAACGACGTCCAACTGCTGGTCGGCCTTCGGCACGGGGCTACCCGCCGCGCCCGCGGTGGCATTGGGCACGCCGTCTGCTTCCTCTCCCAACCAGGTGCTGATCGCGGCTACATACGGACGCGGAATTTGGCAGGCGCCGCTGTGGAGTTCGCAGCAATCGATTACGGACGCGGTTGCGGCGCCGGCCAGCGTTGCTTTTGCGTCCAGCCCGGCCATCGGCGTGGCGAGCCAGCCAGTCCCGCTTGCGCTGAACAACATCGGCAGCCTGCCGCTGACGATCACGTCGATCGTGATGGGTGGCGCCAGTCCGGGCGACTTCAGCGAAGTCGACAATTGTCAGTCGGCCCCGGTCGCCGCAGGCAGCCCGCCGTGCACGATCAATATCACATTCACGCCGCAGGCAGCTAACGTGGAGCGGACTGCCTCGATGACCATTTACGCCAACGTCTACGGCGGTCAGCTTACGGTGGATTTGACGGGGACGGGCACGGTTCCGAGCGGAACGGCCACTTTGAGCGCACAGCAGTTGAGCTTCAACACGGTGGAGATGGGAAGCACATCGGCTCCCCAATGGGTGACGCTGACCAACACCAGCACAACCACCCCGATCGCTATCGGCAGCATAGCCGCTACGCCGCCTTTTCTCGCGCCGCAAGCGGGCAACTCCTGCGGGGCCAGCCTGGCGCCCAATTCCAGCTGCTCGGTGGAAGTGGAATTCGCGCCTACCCAGAGTGGGCTGGCTGCGGGCACCTTGACTTTTACCGACGCAGCCGGCACGCAGACCGTGAATCTGGGCGGCATCGGCGCGGCTGCGCCCACCGATATTCTGACGCCGGCGGCGCTCACGTTTCCGGCGACTGCGATCGGGCAATCGGCCTCTTTCAGCTTCACCATCACCAACAACGGCGACCTGTCGTTGACAAATCTTTCCGTGACGCTCACGAACAATCCCGGCGGCCAATTTCAGCTTTCCAATCCATGCGGCTCCGAGGTTGCGGCCGAACACCCCGGAACCTGTACAGTGACGGTCGAATTCACACCGTCGCAGGTAGGCGCTTTTACGGGTGCGGTGACGGTGAGCGATACCACCACCAAACTCGATACGCAAACTGTGTCTTTGAGCGCCCCGGGAGTGGCGACACCGGTGTTCGAAGTGACGCCCGCGAGCCTCACCTTCACCAGCCAGCAAGCGGGCCCGCAGGCGCTCACCATTACGAATCAGGGCCTGACGCCGATGGCCAATATTGACCTCGCGCTCAGTCCTTCCTCGGCGAGTTCGGCTTATTCCGTCTCCTCGACCTGTGGAACCGTACTAAACGCCGGGACGAGTTGTACGGCGCAGGTGAGCTATACGCCCGGGAGCGGGTCTGGTCCGGCGGCCGCACTGACGATTTCCTCTTCGACGCCCGATGTGCAGCCGGTCTCGATCACGATCGACGGCCTGGTTTTGAGCCCAACACAAGTCACGTTTTCTCAAGTCACCGTGGGCCAGACCAGCGCCGCGCAGACGGTCACCATCACCAACGGCACGGGCAGCGCTGTGGCTTCGTTGTCGGTCAGTGCCGCGTCGCCCTTTGCACTGGCGCAGAACGGCTGCACTGGCAGCCTGGCGGCAGGGGCGAATTGCACGGTGTCGGTGGACTTTGAGCCCGCCGCCAGCGGCACTGCCAGCGGCGTGTTTACGGTGAACGCGGGGGGCGCGTCGGCTACGGTCCCGCTCTCCGGAACCGGCGTTCCGAGCTCCGGAAACGGCTTCAGTTTCACGGTTGCCTTTCAGGGATCGTCGAGCGTGACCGTAGCGGCAGGTCAGACCGCCAATTACGCGTTGCTCATCACGCCCTCCGGCGGCAGCGCTACGTTCGCCTTCTCCTGCGGCACGCTGCCGACCGACGCTCTTTGCCTCTTCAGTCCCGGCACGCAAACGCTTAATTCCGGCGTGCAGGGCAACGTTCAAGTGGAGATCTCCACCACCGCTGCGCAGACTTCGAAATTGGACGGGCAAGGACGCGGGCAGCCCGGCTCGTGGCGCCGCGGCGAGCCGCTGATTTTGGGCTTGCTACTTTTGCCGTTCGCGATCCGGCATCGCCGCCGAATGATTCAGTTTGCGATTCTCGGTGTCATTCTCGTCTGTGGAGTATCGAGCTGCACTACTTCTGGGGGTGGGACCGGCACCGGCGGTTGCACAGGAGATTCCTGCGGCCAGAGCGGAGGGCAAGGCACGCCGACTGGACCCCACACAATTGCCGTCACCGTCAGCGCGAATGGGCTTTCGCAAACGGTCGACGTGGTATTGAACGTCGACTGAGATCCTTCGATCCTTCACTCCGTTCACTCCACTCACTTCTTTCACTTGTTTCCATCTCTCAATCCACTCACTCCATTCCCTGCCTCACTCCTTCGCCCGCTATACTTGTTTTTCGGGAACACACCGGAAGTATCGCGATCGGGCTAGACCTTCTGTCTGAGGAAAAGTGGAACGCATGACCGCCAAAGTCACTGTTGCCGAAGTAGAGCGGGTCGCCGAACTGGCGCACCTCAAGCTTGCACCTGAAGAAGTCGAGCCGATGCTCCGCGACCTGAACGCCATCCTCGAATACGTGGCCGAGCTAAACGAGATTGATACTGCGGGGATCGAGCCGCTGGCTCAGGCCAGCGAACTGATGAGCGATAGTGCCGGCAGCGGTCAGCCGCGTGCAGACCAGCTCAAGCCGTCGCTCGCGCGTTTGACCGTGATGCAGCAGGCGCCGGAGACGGATGGCGCATTCTTCAAGGTGCCGAAGGTGATTGAAAGATAGGGGTCAGGTTTCGGGGGTCAGGAAAAGTTAGCCGCAGGGGAAGCAAAGTTGCCTACTGAGACAAAAACCGCAGAGAGTTTTGTTGAGA
>JBAWFY010000173.1:0-6765 GCA_049592335.1 Occallatibacter sp. | reverse complement strand
GGTATGGCATGGGCCATCGCCGTAGGATTGCTGGCGGGCGCAGTTATTCCACAGCAACTCGATCAGGCCGCCATCATCCGGCAAATCGACGCCGCGGTGGCTGCGCGCGTCGACAAAGTTCTGGGATTCACCGACGTCGAGCACTATGCCGTCTATCGCGGCGGCGATGAGACGCACCCCGTTGCCGAGATGACCGTCCGCGACACCTATACGAAAGGCTCCGGCAAGCAATACACCGTCCTTTCACAAAGCGGATCGAGCGTCATCTTGCGCTTCGGCCTCAAACCGCTCATCGACAACGAAAAAACGATCAATTTGCCGGGGAACGTGGAGAAATCCTGGTTCACGTCGACCAATTACGAGATGACCATGAAGCCAGGCGGCGCACAGAATCTCAACGGACGCGACTGCTACGTTCTCGCAATCAAGCCCAAAAGTGAAGCCCCCAATCTCATCGTCGGAACTCTGTGGGCCGACGCCAAAGATGGCGCCCTGGTCCAGATTCAAGGTGTCGCGTCAAAAAGCCCATCCGTCTTCGCTGGCACCACGCACATGATGCGCCAGTACGCCAACATCGATGGCTTCTCCATGGCCATGCATGCCCGCGCCGAATCGACTAGTGTCCTCTTCGGCCGGACCGTGGTCACGATCGATTACAGCGACTACCACTTGCAGCTTCGCGCCAAGCCTTGAAGGACCCGGCAACTTCGCTCCGCAGACCGTCAATAGACCTCGGCCAATGCGCGATGAACGAGATGAATCGAGATTGAACCTTCGCCCACTGCGGACGCGACCCGCTTCACGTTGCCCGCACGAATATCGCCAACGGCATACACTGCCGGCAGGCTTGTCTCCAGCATCTGTGGAGACCGGCTGAGCGGCCATTTCACCGGCGCGCTGTCAAGCACCGGATCCAGATCCCGCCCTGTGAGAATGAATCCCCGTTCATCGAGGGCAACGCATCCGCGCAGCCAGTCCGTACGCGGCGAAGCCCCTGCCATCACAAACACGTGCCGGATACCGTGCTCCGATTCTTCTCCCGTGGCCCGATTGCGCCAGGCGACCCGCTCCAGATGCGACTCACCCGCCAGGCCAACGATCCCGGTTTGAAGGTGCAGTTCGATCTTTGGGTTCTCAACGATGCGCTGAATCAGATACCGCGACATGGTCTGAGACAATTCCTGGCCGCGCACCAGCATGTGGACCTTGCTCACTGTCTCTGAAAGGAATACCGCTGCCTGGCCGGCCGAGTTGCCGCCGCCGATGACAATAACCTCCTCGCCCGCGCAAAGCTGCGCTTCCATAAAGGTAGCGGCGTAGTAGACTCCCTGCCCCTCGTATTGATCCAGGTTGGCAACGTCCGGCTTGTTGTACTCCGCTCCGGTGGCGATCACAATGCTTCGCGTGGCCACAAGCCTGCCGTTCTCCAGAGTGAGGTAATACGGGCGCTGGTCGCATTTCACTTTGACCACTTTCTCCCCGACCATCATGTGCGCTCCAAATTTCTGCGCCTGCACAACCGCGCGGCCGGTAAGCTCCTGTCCCGAGATGCCCATCGGGAAACCAATATAGTTCTCGATCTTCGAGCTCGCCCCCGCCTGCCCTCCCGGGAACATTGATTCGATCACCACGGCGTCCAGCCCTTCTGAAGCAGCGTAGACCGCAGCCGCCAAACCCGCCGGCCCCGCGCCCACGATAGCCACATCGTGTATGCGTGCCTGGTCGATGCATTCCGTGAACCCAAGACACTTCGCCAGTTGCTGATTCGTGGGATTACGAAGCACTTTCGATCCGCTGCAGATCACGACGGGAATGTCTTCCACTTTGATGTCAAACCGGTCCAGCAGTTCCTGAGACGTCTTGTCGGTGTCGAGATCGACGTAGCCGTACGGATGGCCGTTGCGGTTCAGGAATTCGCGCAGTCCCAGCGTATGCGATGAATGCCGCGACCCCAGCACGATGATATTGCCCAGTCCCCGCGAAATCAGGGCCACACGGCGCATCAGAAAGGCGCGCATAAAAATATCGCTCAGCTCGGCATCCCTGCCAATCACAGCGCGCAACGCGTCGGCGCCGAGTTCGAGAAATTCTCCCGGCTCACCCGCGCGCCCGCGCGCCAGAGCGCGGGCTCCGGAGATCAGGGTCATCTCACCGGAGAATTGGCCAGGTCCATGAGTCACAATCAGCCGCTCACCGGAGAGTCCGGGCATGGCAATCTCCAGCGTTCCTGAGAGCACAATAAAACAGGGCATTCCCAGCCTGCCCGGTTCAAAGAGAATCTCTCCGGCCTGGACCGCTCTCACGGTACCATAGGGCTGGATGCGTGCAATCTGTTCCGGCGTCAGGATGGGAAAAGCCTGCGTCTGGCGGTCAGGTGAGTCGATGGATGGCAGCACTGTGGAACCTCCTCAAGGGGCATTTACAGGTTATCCGCACGGCGGCAAGAGAAAAAGAGCGGCTGGCAAGTGATCCTCTGCGCATCTCCGGCCTATCGGAATCGTGCTTCCGGTGATCTTCGACACGCACGCTTCGATGCAGTCCTGCGCCGCCGTGCGCCGCAACACGTTTCATATAGATTCCGTGCCCTCCCGGCTTGTTTTCGCTATCCGGTAACACACTGAGAAATCAGGTCAAAAATCCATAAAACCTGCACGGACCGGTGATTGCTGTCACGGATGGAGAAGGCCCCCGGACCGTAGAACAATGGTAGGGCATTTTTGGAGCGCGCAACATACGCTCCGGGCTGTAACCGCCAGGGGAGGAAACGTGTCCGCATTCACTCCGCCGCCGCTACCAAGCGAAGATAAACGATGGAAGATCGTGAACGGCACTATGCGCAAAAACGGCTTTGCCCGTCACGCGCTGATCGAGACTCTGCACACCGTGCAGTCGTCGTTCGGATTTCTTGACGACGATGCGATCCGCTTTGTGGCCACTTCTCTGCGTGTGCCGCTGAGCCAGGCTTACGGCGTGGCCACGTTCTACCATTACTTCACGCTCAAGCCGCCGGGCGAACACACGATCACGGTCTGCGCCGGCACCGCCTGCTACATCAAGGGAGCGGATCATCTGATCGCCGCAGCCGAAAGAAAGCTGTGCGTCAAGCAGGGTCAAACCACGCCCGACGGCAAGGTCAGCCTGATGGTGGCGCGCTGTGTGGGCGCATGCAGCCGTGCGCCGGTGGTGTTGTGCGACGGCGAAGTCGTAGGCGAGATGAGTAACGAGCAATTGCTCGGGCAACTGGAAAGGTGGACGGCAGAATGACAATCGAAGAGCTCGAACAGATCGCAAAAGCCGCCCGGCAGGAGCACGACAAGTACGACTACGAAGTGAACGTCTGCATGGATCTGGCCTGCGCCAGCCAGGGCGCCGGCGCGTTGAAAGATGCGATCGAAAAAGCCGCCCAATCCTGCGGGAAAAAAGTCTGTGTGCGCAAGACCGGCTGTATGGGGCCGTGTTCGCATGGGCCGCTGGTGCGCGTGGATCCCGAGGAGAAGCTCTACCACCACGTTAAGGCCGATAAGGCCGAGGCCATTGTAAAGAGCCTGGGCAGTTCGCCAGTGCCTGAGCTCGAATGCGACCTGACCGACCACTTCGACAAGCAGGTGCGCGTAGTGCTGGAGAACGCCGGCTATATCGATCCCGAGAAGATCGAAGATTACATTGCGCGCGACGGTTACAAAGCGCTGCTGATGGTGCTCACCGAGATGACGCCCAACGGCGTGGTGCACCGCATTACAGAAAGCGGTTTGCGCGGACGCGGCGGCGGCGGTTATCCCACGAGGCTGAAGTGGAGCACCGTGGCCAAGGCTCGGGGCGACGTGAAATACGTGGTCTGCAATGGCGACGAGGGCGACCCCGGCGCCTTCATGGATCGCAGTGTAATGGAGGGCGATCCGCATCGCGTCATCGAAGGCATGGCCATTGCCGCCTACGCTGTCGGCGCGAGCAAAGGCTTCATCTACGTGCGCGCAGAGTACCCCATCGCGGTCTCGCGGCTCACCACCGCGCTGCGCGAAGCGCGGCGTCACGGCCTGCTCGGTAACAACATCTGCAACACGCCCTTCAATTTCGATGTGGAGATTCGTCTCGGTGCGGGCGCTTTCGTCTGCGGCGAAGAGACGGCGCTGATCGCCTCCATCGAAGGCCGCCGCGGTGCGCCTAAACCGCGCCCGCCCTATCCGGCATCGAGCGGCCTGTGGGGCAAGCCGACGCTCATCAATAACGTGGAAACCTACGCCAACATCGCGCCCATTGTGCGCAACGGCGGCAAATGGTTTTTCAACATGGGCTCGGAGCGCAGCAAGGGCACCAAGGTCTTCGCTCTTACCGGCAAAATCACGAACACCGGCCTCATCGAAGTGCCGTTAGGCATCAAGCTCTCGGAGATTATCGAGGTCATCGGCGGCGGCGTGCCCGGCGGACACAAACTGAAAGCCGTGCAAACTGGCGGACCGTCCGGCGGTTGCATTCCTGCCAATATGCTCGGCCTCGGCGTCAGCTATGATGCGCTCATGGCGGCCGGCTCCATCATGGGCTCCGGCGGCATGATCGTCATGGACGACACCTCGTGCATGGTCAACGTGGCCCGCTTCTTCATCGAGTTCTGCATGACCGAGTCCTGCGGCAAGTGCATCCCTTGCCGCGCCGGCACCGCGCAGATGTTCACGCTGCTCACGCGCATCTGCACCGGCACGGCGACCATGGACGATCTCGCGCTCCTCGAAGAGCTTTGCTCCACAGTGAAGGAAACCAGCCTGTGCGGCCTGGGGCAAACGGCGCCCAATCCCGTGCTCAGCACGCTCAAATATTTCCGCAAAGAGTACATCGAGCACATTCTGCACAAGCGTTGTCCGGCCGGCGTCTGCACAATGGAAGCAGCCAGGTCTGAAACTCCGAACGAGGTGATGGCATGAGCCAATCGGAAACGGACGTTAAAACTCTTGTCATCGACGAGCAGGAAGTGAGCGCGCGCACCGGACAAACCATCCTCGAAGTCGCGCGCGAGAACGACATCCCGATTCCTACGCTCTGCCATCTCGACGGTCTGACCGACGTCGGCGCGTGCCGTCTGTGCCTGGTTGAAATCAAGGGCTCCAACAAGCTGCAGCCTGCCTGCGTCACCACAGTGCAGGAAGGCATGGAGATCAGCACCAGCACCGAGCGCTTGCAGAAACACCGCCGGACCATCCTCGAGCTATTGTTCGCCGAGCGCAATCACATCTGCTCGGTCTGCGTTGCGAACGGCCATTGCGAGCTGCAAACCCTCGGCCAGGAACAGGGCCTCACGCATGTACGCCTTCCCTATCGCAATCCCGATCTCGCGGTAGACGCTTCGCATGAGCGCTTCACCCTCGATCACAACCGCTGCATCCTCTGCACGCGCTGCGTGCGCGTCTGCGCCGAGATCGAAGGCGCGCACATCTGGGACGTCGTGGGCCGCGGCATCAATTCTGCGATCATTTCGGACCTGCACCAGGAGTGGGGAAGTTCAGCTTGCACCCGCTGCGGCAAATGCGTGCAGGTCTGCCCCACCGGAGCCCTCTTCGACAAAAGCAAAATCGGCTCCGACCACCCCAAGTATCCCGACTTTTTGCCCTATCTGAACCTGATGCGGGAGGCGCAATGAGCAAACTGAAACTAGCCACCGTCTGGCTCGACGGCTGTTCCGGCTGCCACATGTCGTTTCTCGACATGGACGAGCGGCTGCTCGAGCTCGCCGAAGTCGTCGATGTGGTCTACAGCCCTATCGTCGACACTAAGGAGTTCCCCGAGTTGGTCGATATCGCGCTCGTCGAGGGAGCCGTAGCTTCGGTCGACGACGAGAAAAAGATCAGGAAGATCCGCGCCCATTCGAAGACGCTCGTAGCCATGGGCGACTGTGCCATCACCGGCAACGTACCTTCGATGCGCAATCCCATCGGACCCGAAGCGATTCTCAACCGAGCATACATTGAGAACGCGAGCGCGCAGCAGCAGATTCCCTGCGTCGTGGTGCCCAAGCTGCTGAAGGTGGTGCGTCCCATCCACGAGTTTGTGAGGGTGGATGTCTTTTTGCCCGGCTGCCCGCCTTCGGCCGACACGTTCCATGCCGCGCTTACCGCGCTCGTCAACGGCGGCCCGCTGGACATTCCGGCCCTCACCCGCTTCGGAGCTTGAGTTATGAGCCAGACCATCACCATCGATCCCGTCACACGCCTTGAAGGCCACGGCAAGATCACCATCCACCTCAACGACCAGGGCGAGGTCGAGAACGCGCACTTTCACGTCACGCAGGTGCGCGGCTTCGAGCGTTTCAGCGAGGGACGCCCGTTCTACGAGATGCCCTCCCTGATGGCGCGCATCTGCGGCATCTGTCCCGTCTCGCATCTCATCGCCTCGGCCAAGGCCTGCGAGGCCATCATGTCGGTGCGCATTCCTCACACCGCGGCGCAGCTGCGGCGCATGTTGAACCTCGCGCAGATGGTGCAGTCGCACGCGCTCAGCTTCTTTTATCTCGCCTCGCCCGACCTGCTCCTCGGCATGGATGCCGACCCCAAAGTGCGCAACATTCTCGGCCTCGCCGCAGCCAAGCCCGAACTGGGCCGCGCCGGCGTCGGCCTGCGCCGCTTCGGCCAGAGCATCATCGAACTGCTCGGCGACAAACGAATTCATCCCGGCTGGGTGATCCCCGGCGGCGTCACCGAGCCGCTTTCCATCGAGAAACGCGACAAGATTCTCGCCATGCTCCCCGAAGCCTACGCCGGCATCGGCATGGCCCTGGGC
>JBAWFY010000172.1:0-2540 GCA_049592335.1 Occallatibacter sp. | reverse complement strand
CGCCAAGCGATGAAGCCGGCAACGAGGCAAACCACAGCAAGCGTGGAAATAGCCGGCGGAGTCCAGTGAAGAAATTGCTGGCAAAGCAGAACTGCATAGTAAAGCGCGCCGCCGGCCACCGAAGCGCCCGTGGCCAGATAAGCGAGCAGCAATCCCCACGCGGCCGCAACGCCGAAGACCGGCGGCAACGCGTCTGCCGTGTAGCTGTAAAGCGAGCCGGGCGAAGCGGAGAGCCTGGCAAAGCGGCTGACGCAGAAGCCGACAAGCAGCATGATTCCGGTGGCCACCAGATACACGAGCCAGGTGGCGTTGCCGGCCAGGGCAAAAACCAGCGGAATGGTGAGTGACGCGGAAGTGCTCGGCGCCATGGCAGAGACGGATTGCGCCAGGGTTTCGACCGGGCCCAGCACGCCCGCGCGTAAGCCGTAGCTTTCGCTTCCTTCTGGATACACTTTGCCTGCGGTCGTCGTTGTTCCGGTCACGTGCCTGCCTTCGAGGGTGTCTCTTACTAAATTACAGCGGGCTGTTCGAAAGCGATGGCGTGAGTTTTGCGGAGCGGGAGGAGAGCAGTGAAAGGCCTCTGACTGAGAGAAGAGAGAAACCGACATCGAGCCGGGGGGGCGCGCCTGTCGCGCATGCCCGGCGGGCGGAACTCTTAACCGGCGTCAGGGAGCCAGCTAAAAGCTATTTCTGCAGCCGGGCCAGCAGATCCTGGGGATGGACGGGCTTGGCCAGAATGTCGAACTCGTAGCCTTGTTTACGGGCCTTTTCGAGAAGATCGGCTGTGGCTGCCTGGCCGGAAAAGAGCAGAATTTTGATGGTCGGCAGCAGCGAGCGAATGCGAATGGCCGCGTCGATGCCGTTCAGATCGGCCATGATCACGTCGGAGATGAGCATGTCGGGCACGAACGTCGGAGCCATCTCAAGGGCCTTCTCGCCGGAGTAAACGGCGCGCGCGTCGAACCCGCTCTGGTTAAGGATCATGGCGAGGGTGTCGGCGATCACGCGCTCGTCATCGACTACAAGAATCTTGCGTTTGTGAGTGTTCGAGGACATACTCTCCTAAGCGTTGGGGAAAACGAGGAAGTCGCTACGCACCATTCCACCAACTCACGGTCTGCCACGCCAATAGAGGGCCCGTTTGACCGTACATCTCTAAATACAACAGAAATGGCACGCTCAGCTAGTGTAATCCATCGCACGCCATTTGAAGCAAGGCCCGATGCGAAATAGCCCTGCCAACCGGCGACCCTCCGCCGGTGCCTCTGGGCCGGTATTCACATTGCATCCATTTTTTCTCCTTATACTGTGAGCAACGGCCGCAAACCGGCCATTCCCCGACCGGAGAGCCCTCACATGCAGGAAGCGGCCACCCCAACTCAGACTCTGGCCGTCCCTGCGGCCCCGCAAGCGATTCCCGATGCGATCATTCGCGCGGAGAAGATCGAGAAGTACTACGCGCAGCCAAGCCAGAACCGCATCCAGGTTTTCTCGCCGACGGATCTGAGCGTCGTGCCGGGCGAAATTCTCGCCCTGCTCGGGCCTTCGGGATCGGGCAAATCCACCATGCTGCGCATGTTGACGGGGCTTTCCACGCCCTCGGCCGGACAGGTGTATTGGCACGGCAAGCCCATCGCTGAGGCCGAAATCAACGTTTCGATCGTCTTCCAAAGCTTCGCGCTCTTCCCCTGGCTCACGGTGCTTGAGAATGTCGAAGCGCCGCTCGAAGCCCGCGGTGTGCCGCCAGCTGTGCGTCGCGAGCGCAGTATGAAGATGCTCGATATGGTCGGCCTCGACGGTTTCGAAGCGGCGTATCCCAAGGAACTTTCCGGCGGCATGAGGCAGCGCGTGGGTTTTGCGCGCGCGCTGGTGGTCGAGCCGGAGGTGCTCTTCATGGACGAGCCGTTTTCCGCGCTCGACGTGCTGACTGCTGAGAACCTGCGCAGCGAACTGCTGGAGCTTTGGGCGAAGAAGACCATGCCGACCAAGGCGGTCTTCATCGTCACGCACAACATTGAGGAAGCCGTGCTGCTGGCCGATCGCATCGTGGTGCTGGGCCGCAATCCGGGCCGCATCCGCACGGATTTTCAGGTGCAGCTTCCACAGCCGCGCGACCGCAAGTCGGCAGCCTTCACCGAGCTTGTGGACTATATCTACAAGGTGCTGACAAAGCCGGATACCGAGCCGGCCCAGGCGCCCGGCCAGCAGCTTGCGCCCGCCGTGCGCGACCAGCGCCAGATGCGCTACCAGATGCTGCCACACGCGCGCCCCGGTGGCATCGCCGGATTGCTCGAACTGGTTCTCGACAAAGGCGGGCGCGACGACATTTACCGGCTGGCCGACGATCTGGCCTTCGAGATCGACGATCTGCTGCCCATCGTGGATGCCGCGCAACTGCTCGGCTTCTTAAAGGTGGAAGAGGGCGACGTCGTCATCACGCCCACCGGAGAAGAATTTGCCAACTCCGAGATTCTGCGCCAGAAAGAACTCTTTCGCAACGCGGCCGTCGAGAACGTGCTTCTGCTGCGCCAGATTCGCCG
>JBAWFY010000171.1:0-4787 GCA_049592335.1 Occallatibacter sp. | reverse complement strand
GTTTGAAAGCGAGTTTGTGTTCGCGGAAAACGTGAGCGCAAGCACGTCGGACTTCCCAGCCTGCAAATCTGCGCGCGCCGAGGCGATCCACAAACGTTGCGGCGCCGCCACGGTCTGATGAAATGCGAATGGATCTCCGTTGGCATCGAGAGTGGTGGCGTCCACCACGTTGAATTCGTCGATGTCGCGTTTTTCGAGAGCCAGAAAATAATCGCTTTTGGCTTTGACGATCGGGCCGCCCAGCTCGAATCCATAGCGCCGCCGGCCGGCAGGAGTAGCTACGGTCGAAAATGGATCGGTGGCGTTGAATGCGCCGTCGCTGTCGGTGAGGAACAACGCGCCGTGCAGTGAATCCGCGCCTGGCTTGGTGAAGATTTCCACGCGGCCTCCGGCATAGGGAGGAGTATCGTACTCGGCCGAGAACAAGTCGGGAGCGGTCACGATGCGCGCAATCGAAGCCTTGGGAGGCAGTGTGCTGGAATTCTGGAAACCATCCACCGTGATCCGCGCCGCGCCCGGTGCGCCGCCATTTGCCGCTGCCAGAATCTGCAGCTCGCGCTGGAAATCGTCCGGATCGTCGGAGAGTTCGTGGATCTCTTCTTCGGTGAGAACATGAGTGCCCATGCCGTGATCTGCGTCCAGGTTCGGCCCCTCGCCATCGCTCACCGAGACGCTGCTTTCGACGCGCGCAATTTTCAAGTGGAAATCGTAATGTTCAGACTGGCCCGCGTGGAGTTTCAGGACGACCGATAAAGTCTCAAAGCCGTTCGCACTTGTAGAGAGATGCCGGGCATCGGCGTTGATACAGCGAAGTTCGTACTGTCCGCTCTTGTTGGTTGTGGCGCTGGCGGAACCCGCCTTCACCAGCGCGCCTGCGATCACCGCGCCGGTGGGATCGAATACCGTTCCCTCAACACTCAGGCCTCCGGTGCACGATTGTGCGCCGGCTGAAGCCGCAGTCAACAAAAATACTAAGATTGCGAAACCGGCGATTGCCCGCGATTGGTTCACATTCTTCCTCCACTTGCAGTTCCAAGTGTCGCGAAGAACCGATTCGATTGTGAGTGTGGATTGTCAGCATTCGGCGATGACAAATGTCATGCGCGAGTGACGCGTCGAATGCCGTGCGCGCAAGACAACGCTAGATTTGCGCCTTCGATCGCAAATTGATTTGCCTATGAGAGGCCGAGGCGAGCGCACACACGAATGCTTCAGAGCCAACCCTTGGAGCGCGCCAAGCGCGCCGCTTCCACGCGGTTGGCAGCGCCCAGCTTGCTGATCGCCTCGGAGAGATAATTTCGCACCGTGCCTTCCGACAGATGCAGTTCCGCAGCAATGTCGCCGGTGGTTGCGCCATCGCCGGCACGCCACAGAATCTGGCGCTCACGATCGCTCAAGGGATCGGGACCTGCATCCCAGGCTTCGGCAGAAAGCTCGGGATCGATGACCTTCAGGCCGCGTGAAACCCGGCGCACGGCATCCGCAAGTTCAGCCGCCGGCCTGTCTTTGAGAAGATAGCCTTTCGCTCCCGCATCGAGAGCGCGGCGAAGATAGCCGGGACGCGCAAAGGTCGTCAGGATCACCACTCTGATCTGCGGAAAGCGGTCCTTGATCTCGCCGGCCAGCGTCAGCCCCGACATCTCCGGCATCTCGATGTCCGTCACCAGGACGTCGGGTTGCTGCTTTGCAATCTGCGCCAGCGCCTCGCGTCCATTGGCCGCGCGGGCGCATACCGCGATGTCCGGCTCGGTTTCAAGCAGAGCCGCCAGAGCGCCGCGCACCATGGCCTGGTCTTCCGCGAGAAGAACTTGGATTTTCTTCATGACGCCGGTTCCATCTCTGGCCGGGGAATCTCAATCAGCAGCCGTGTCCCGCGATTTGACTCGACGTTGAACCTGCCGCTCAGTGCGGCCACGCGCTCTCTCATGCCGCGCAGGCCGTTACCTTCTTCCCGGATGCCGCCGCGTCCATTGTCCTCGATGGTAAGAATCGTCCTCCCTCTCTCTTGCTGGAATTCTATTCTTGCCGACGAAGCCGCGGCGTGGCGGATAATGTTGGTCACCTCTTCCCGCACCAGCAGCGACACAACCGACTCCTCTCCGGGGCGTAAAGCCGGAATCGCCGGTACGGATTCAAGACGAACTCCTGCGGCGTCGAGCGTGGCACGGGCGCGCTCGATCTCCGCCGCCAGCCCCTCGGAACGGTATCCGCGAATCGCCTGCCTTACGTCGCCCAGCGCCGTGCGCGCAATCTGCTCTACCTCGCCGATCTCCTGTTTAGCCCGGCGCGCATCCTGCTCAAACAGCCTTCCCGCCAGTTCGGATTTAAGAACCACCACGGAGAGTGTGTGTCCCAGCACGTCATGCAGGTCGCGCGCGATGCGCTCGCGTTCAGCCAGCTTGGCCAGCCGCTCGATCTCTTCGTGCGCCATGCCGAGTGCGCGCGCCGCGCGCTTTTGTTGGGCGTGGAAGATGTTGGCGCCACCGGAGGCAAGAGCGACAAAAGTCAAGGTGCTCCAGGTCCAACCGTTCATGTGCAGGAAGTAGCCAAGGCCGAACATGCCGGTGCAGGTTGCCAGCAGAAGCAGCACTACATTGCGGATCTTTTCCACCGTAAACGGGAGAAAGGCAGCTACATAAATGTAGACGCCGATGAACCCGTCGTTATAGGGGGTATAGATCAGACCCAGGACCGCCATTGCGATCAGTGCCGCCCTGCGCAGCCGCACAGTCGGCGCAAGCATCAGCAGGCAGTACATGGCCACGAAAGCGGCGTAAGCGGCAGTAAAGTACATCCAGGACCGCAGCCCGCGATGCATCACCGGCTCGATCCAAAAGAAGACAGAGTAGGCAAGATAGACAAAGTCATGCACTCTTCCGCCATAGCCCGAAATGCCGGTGTGTAAGCCTTCGCCGGCGCGCCCGTATCCCAAGTTCGCGCACCGCAGGTTCAGTCGATCGCCGGGCGAAGATGGATTGTCTATCTGAATGGCTTTCTGTTCGCGCCCCGAGTCTTGCACGCCTGCACCTGCCTCTTCCCGATGAGCTGCACTCTTCAGAGTGCAACTCACTGGCAGTTCTAGGATGACACCACGGCAACGCAAATTCCAAATGCGCTTTGTCACCAATCACGGATGACAAATGTCATTCGGCCCTTCCGGGGCACATGGTTTCGGGAAGAGTTGTCCGGAACTCCGTTCATTTTCCCAGCCCGCGGTTGCCCCATCCTTCGCACAGCCTCATCGCGCGAAGGGTGGGAGAGCATTGCTCACTCTGCGCCTCGCAGGGAAATCCAGTAGTACCGGCGCCAGCAAAACTTGCAGCGAACCGGACGGAGAAAAAATAAGCCAAGGAGGCCATCGTAAGGGCGCAGCTCGCCGGGTTTGAATTCGACAGACTTACAGCAGGGGCACTTTCGGCGTGGCCAAAGCACTCTCGGCAGCCAACGCGGCCAGATCAATACTTCTGCGGTCATCGGAAATTTCCTTTCAGCGAAAAGACGGCAGGCATCATGGCTCGGTTCCGTTTCCCGCGCCGGAATTCGCGTCGAGCCATGCGAGAAGACAGCGGATGCTGCCAGTGGCCAAAGCTACGCTGGAATCGGCTGCTCCGTAGTAGAGGTTGATGGTATCGCCGTCCGCGCCGATGGTCTGGCCGCAGGGAAACACTACGTCGCGCACATCGCCAACGCGCTCGTAGAGAGCGTCAGGACCAAAGATCCATGAGTTCCCTCGCTGCAGGCAGATCTCAGGATGATCGAGATCGAAGAGTGCGATGCCTAGGCGATAGATGCTTCCTGAAGCGGTTTGCCGCACACCGTGATAGATCATCAACCAGCCTTTGGGCGTTTCGATGGGCGGAGAGCACAGGCCAATCTTGTTGGCATCCCACCAACCGCCGCGCCGCGCCTGAAGGATGACTTTGTGACTACCCCAATGCCGCAGATCGGGAGAGTAGGAGATCCACATGTGCGCGCCGGTAGCAGTCATGGGCCGGTGGATCATAGCCCAGTAGCCGTTGATTCTCCTTGGCAGCAGCGCGGCATCCTTATCTTCAGGCGGCATGATGACGCCAAAGCGTTCAAAATTCTCGAAGTCTTTGGTGAGCGCCAATGAAACTCCCGGGCCGCCGCGCGCAAAGGAAGTGTACGCCACCGCATATTGCTCGAGCTCCGGAACATAGGTGATGCGCGGATCTTCGATGCCCCAGATTTCTTCAGGGTAGTTGCGCGCATCGGCCATCAATGTGGGCTGGGGATCGATGCGCCATCCGTTAATTCCATTTGCTGAACGCGCCGCGCACAGGTGCGAGAGGCCGCTGCGGTCTTCGACGCGGCAAAGTAATAACGTATCTCCATCGGGCAAGAGCACTGCTGCCGGGTTGAAGACGCTGTTCACCGCATAGGGCCAATCGTGCCCGCTGAGAATCGGATTGTCGGAATAGCGCGTGAACAGGGAAAGATCAGCGCATGGCGCCGGCTTCATCTGCTCCAGAGTGCTGGATTCCGGCAACGTGGCTGAATTCATTCGTGGATTCAATGGGAGATACTCATTTCCTGGTTGGTTTCTTCAGCGTGCGATAAATTGGCGGCCTGCATTTCGAGCCGCGCCATGAGGAACGAAAGTGTCGATTCCGATCCCTGATTTTCATTGACGCGATCTGGATGAAGTCCATCTTTGCAGCCGCCTGTGATGGCATCGTAAAGCGGTACCTGTAGATCGTTCTTGCCCAGAAACCAACGGAAGACGCAATCTGCTTCCTCGTTCCAGCGTTGATCCTGAGTAAGCC
>JBAWFY010000170.1:0-5528 GCA_049592335.1 Occallatibacter sp. | reverse complement strand
GCCCAGTATTGCCCTCGATCTGCCACTGAAGATTCTCGTATCGCAGGATGATGCGGGAAAGGTTTGGATCTACTACAACTCCGTCGAGTTTCTGCGCGAGCGCCACAATGTTCCCGCCAACCTGTTGCAGAATCTCTCCGCCATCGAGGCTATCGCGGCCAAAGCGGCAGAGTAGCGCGGAGGAACAAATGCTGCGCACCGGAACCCCGTCACAGCGAGCCGGTCACCCGGAAGACAATGCGCATAGCTGCAGAATCGCTTCCCCAAATCGCTCAACCTTCGCAGCCCCGATGCCTTCAATGCCGAGCAATTGCGCGGGGCTTTCCGGCCTCACCAACGCAACGGCCTGCAATGTGCGGTCGTGAAGAACAACGTAAGCGGGCACGCCGAGTCGCTTTGCTTCCCCCGTACGCCACTCGCGCAGCCGTGCCGCAAGAGCTTCCGAAGTGGGCGTAAGCAGAGGCGGAGCTTCGGTCGGCTTTGGCAGTTTTGGCGCAGCGGATTTGGCCGATTTAGATTTGGCTTCTTTGGCCCGACGCGGTGGAGTACCAGCGTCGAACTCCTCGACAATCCCATCGCTGAGCAAGAGCTCAAGCGCCGCCGACGGCTTCGCATCGAATCCGTCATCCGTCAGCATCACCTTGCGGAATCGCAGCACCTCGCCGTTCTTCTCGAACGACGATTCCTCAATCTCGATGAGTCGCGCCCGCACCATCCCATCGAGCAGCGCCTCAAACTCGTCACGGCTGATTCTGCCCACCAGATCGAGCTTCTTTTGCAGCGTTCCCGCCGCAATGTAAGCCACCGGCCGCAGCTCGTCCATCATTGCGCGCACAATACTCTGCTCGGCAAGCGTAGCGTAACGGAATCGCCGCAGCACCGCACCTGCTGGATCGCACACATCGCAGATTCCACAGAGGCGGCCAGCGTCCTTCACATCCCCAAAGTGCCGCACCAATTGTGACATCCGGCAAGCGCTCGAATCAGTAAACTGCACCACCTTTTCGAACTGCTCGGCGCGGTGCTGAGCCTGGATCGAATAACTTTTCTGCCAACCGTCAGCACCCCTGGTCACCGTCCCGCCAAAATCCACGCGCGCACCACCGTGAATCTCCAGCTTCTCGATAGCCTTGTCGAATTCTTCCTCCGCCAGATCCGATGCTGCGCGCAGCTCCTCAACCGGCCGCGGCTCCTCGCCGAGCGCAGCGAACATCTTTTTCAGATTTGCAACCGGCGGATAGTCGCGATTGAGAAAAAAGTCGTGCGTGCGCTGGTCGGCAAAGGAGTGCATCAGGTACGTACGGCTCAGGGCGCCATCGCGCCCTGAGCGGCCAATCTCCTGGTAGTAGCCCTCGAGCGTGGCAGGCAAACCTGCGTGAATCACCGTACGAATATTCGCCTTATCAATTCCCATGCCAAACGCGATGGTCGCGACGACAGCTTCAAGTTCGCCCGCCTGAAACGCTCTCTGCACGCGGTCGCGCGTCTCCGCGTCGAGCCCCGCATGGTACGCTGCCGCCGGAACCGTCAATGACAGCTCTTCGGCCAGCGTCTCGGACTGCTTACGCGACGTGGCATACACAATCGCCGGTCGTCGCGCAGGATCGGCCAACAATTTGCAGATCACGCCAGAGCGCAGCGGAATCGAAACTTCGACTACTTCGATGGCAAGATTCTCGCGCCGAAATCCATGAATAAACTTCAGAGGCTCGATCATGCCTAGTTGCGCCAGGATGTCGGCCTGCACACGTGGTGTCGCTGTAGCCGTCAGAGCCATCACGGGCGCCGGAGTATCCGCGCCGCGCAGCGCCGGAATGTATTGGCCCAGCATGCGGTAATCGGGGCGAAAATCATGGCCCCATTGCGAAATACAGTGGGCTTCGTCGATAGCGACCAAAGCGAGCCTCTGTTTCGCAAGCATCGCGGGAAACCCTGAAACGCGCAGCCGTTCTGGCGCGATAAACAGAAACTGCAGGTCGCCCTTGAGATACTCGGCGCAAACCTGGCGGGCAGCGCCGCGCTCCATCCCGGAATGAATCCGCCCCACGCGCAGCCCCAGCGCCATCAGTTTCGCCGCCTGATCTTCCATCAGCGAAATCAGTGGCGAGATCACCAGCGCCGTTCCGCCGCGCGCGATGGCGGGCAATTGGTAGCAGAGCGACTTCCCTGCTCCGGTCGGCATCACAAGCAGGAGATCGCGCCCGGAGATGGCCGCGCGGCACACCTCTTCCTGGTTCGCGCGGAATCCCGCGAAGCCAAAGACGGACCGCAAAGGCCCGCGCAGAGCATCCGGATTGGAGAGATCGATCAAGAGGAGGCAGGCCCGACCGCAATAACTTTTCCCTTTCTCTCTATTTTCGCAGACGCCGTTTGCGTGAGCTTTCCTAGGACGCGCAGTTTCCATAGAGTAGAAGAGGAGAACCTGAGCCTGACTGCATTTCCGATGCAGTGTTCACCGCGCCCTGTACGCGAGGAGTTTGTTTGACGCCTAAATCGAGAGAGGAAGCAGAATCCGCAGGCATCTCGCATGCCTGGCGCGCGCTGCGGCATCGCAATTTCCGCCTATTCTTCGGCGGGCAAACCATCTCGCTCATCGGCACCTGGATGACGCGCATCGCCACGTCGTGGCTGGTCTACCGGCTCACGCATTCGGCGCTGCTGCTGGGCACGGTCAGCTTCGTGGGCCAGATTCCCACCTTCATCTTCGCGCCCTTCGCAGGCGTCTGGATCGACCGGCTCGATCGCCGGCAGGTGCTGGTGTGGACGCAAACGCTCGCGATGGTTCAGTCGTTCGTTCTGGCCTGGCTTACGTTCTCCGGCCGCATCACCGTCGGCTGGATTCTGTTTTTAAGCGCCATGCAAGGCATCATCAACGCCTTCGACATGCCGGGACGGCAATCCTTTATGGTCCAGATGATCGAGGACCGCGCGGACCTGAGCAATGCCATCGCCATCAATTCGTCCATGGTCAACGTGGCGCGGCTCATCGGCCCATCGCTGGCCGGAATGCTGATCGCAGCCACGAACGAAGCCTGGTGCTTTCTCATCGACGGCATCAGCTACATCGCGGTCATCGTCTCGCTCCTGATGATGCGCGTGCATGTGGCCGCTGTGATGCGCAAAGCAACTTCGACGCTGAACGAAATGAAGGAGGGCTGGAGCTACGTCACTGAGTTCCTCCCCATCCGGACGATTCTGCTCCTCTTTGCTCTGGTCAGCCTGATGGGCATGCCGTTCGTCGTGCTCATGCCGATCTTCGCGGCCAATGTGCTGCACGGCGGCGCGCACACGCTCGGGTTCCTCATGGGCGCAATGGGTGTGGGCGCGCTTGTTTCCGCGCTGTCCCTAGCTGCGCGCAGAAGCGTACGCGGGCTCATCCGTATGATTCCGATTGCTGCGGGAGTTTTCGGGCTGGGGCTGATCGGCTTCGGCTTCTCCCGCGTCTTCTGGCTTTCGATGGTGACGGTGGCGATTGCCGGCGCCGGCATGATGCAGGGCATGGCTGCCAGCAACACCGTCATTCAGACGCTAACCAGCGAAGACAAGCGCGGTCGCGTGATGAGCTACTACACCATGGCGTTTGTAGGCATGGCGCCGTTTGGCAGTCTGTTGGCCGGCTGGATGGCCAACCTGATGGGCGCGCCATGGACGGTGGTTGTGAATGGAGCCGCCGTCGTGCTGGGTGCCGCCTGGTTCTCCACACGGCTGCCGGCGCTGCGCGTGGTGGTGCGGCCAATCTACGAGGAGATGGGCATCATCCCCGCAGCCCAGGAGATGGCAGCAGAACAATAATGCAGGAACTGGGGATCAGGGGATTAGATTCAAGCTTTTGCCGTTCGCTTTCCTATTCCCTACTCCCTACTCCCTGTCTTTTATGACCGCACAATGTCGCGATGCAGCGACTTCACCTGATACCCCGCCTTTGCGAGGCGCTTCCCGATCTCTTCGGCCATCATCACGCTGCGGTGCTGGCCACCGGTGCAGCCAAAGGCCACCGTCAGATAGCTCTTGCCTTCATTGATGTAGTGCGGCAGCAGGTACAGCATCAGATCGGTCACGCGATCGAGAAACTCTTTGGTCTGCCTGAAGCCGCGTACGTAGGCGGCGACCTTGGGATCGAGACCTGTCTTCTTGCGGAACTCGGGCACAAAGTGCGGATTGGGCAGGAAGCGCACGTCGAACACCATATCGGCGTCGAGCGGCACGCCGTTTTTAAAGCCAAAGCTCAGGCAGGAGACAAGCAGTCGCTTGCTTTCGCCTTCCTGCCCGAAACGCGCGAGGATGTCAGCGCGCAGTTCGTGTACGTTGAAGTTCGAAGTGTCGATGAGTGTGTCCGCCACGTTGCGGATGGGATCGAGCAACTGCCGCTCCTCCACGATGGAACGAGCGACAGTTTCCGTGCGGCCCAGCGGGTGCGGGCGCCGCGTCTCCGAGTAGCGACGCACCAGCACCGCGTCCTGCGCGTCTAAAAAAACCACGCGGGTTTCGAGTTGCTTTTTAACGCCTTTCAGGATGTCGGGCAACCGGTCGAGTGTCGCGCCCTCGCGCACGTCCACTACGATGGCCGCGCGCCCCACGTCTGTGGATGCGCTGACGAGCGCTGCAAAATCCGGCAAGAGTTCAAGTGGAAGATTATCCACACAGTGGAATCCGAGGTCTTCAAAGGCCTTAAGCGCGGAGGCTTTTCCAGACCCGGAGATTCCGGTGACAATCACCAGCTGCTTCTGGCCGCGCGAATCCCGGCGTTTCGAGCCATCGGTCACCGGCGAACCCGGCTTCGAAGCTCGATCTTTACGGCGGGCGGCGATTCGGGCTTCGCCCCGTTTGGGCGAGGATCCTCCGAGCGGCATGGAATCATGCTACAACGGCGGAGTAATGCAGGAGAAAAGAGTAGGCAGAAGGGAATAGAATGCCTCTCGTCTCAACAAGCCAAAAGTACACGTCTGTAGGAACCTGACTCTCTATTCCCTATTCCCTGGTCCCTATTCCCTGCTGTTATGGAATCTCGACCAGCTCCATCTGCCCATCGCGGCGGCGATGGAGCACGAACATCTCTCCGGCTGCGGTGCGGAAGATCAGCAGATCGCGATCGCGAAACTCCGCGTCCTTGACCGCCTCTTCCACAGTCATTGGCTTCAGGGAGATAGCCTCGCCGCTTTCGATGATGTGCGGCTCAACCACCGTGTTACGCGACGGGAACGAGTGCACCGCAATGGAAGCCCGTGCTTTGCCACGCACCGGCGGAGCGCCATCCTCGAGGGGCTCAACACGCGCCTTGGGCCGCGCCACCGGCGGTGCCGTCATCACTTTGTTTTCTTTCGGCAATCGTTTGCTGCCGATGCGGCGATCACTGTAACGGCGGGCCTGATTCTCAGCGTGGGCAATGGCCTCGCGCAGCGCCGCTTCGGGCGAGTTGCCCTTGCCCGTAGCGGCAATCTTCTGTGCGCGCGACTGGATAGATAATTCGACGGTATCGAGATGCCTCTGCGTGCTGAAAGTAACAGTGGCTCGCGCGGTGCGGCCCAGAA
>JBAWFY010000169.1:0-2697 GCA_049592335.1 Occallatibacter sp. | reverse complement strand
GTATTGCGCCTCGGTTATATTTGCAGATTGCCGGTTGTTCCACTGCGGATCGACAGCGCTGCTGGCTAGGCCGCGGCTTTGCAACAGTTCTATTTCAGAGTTGATCTGCTCTTCGGTTACGTCGACCGCCGACGGCCCGGTCACCGGACCAGGCGCAATCTGGGCGTCCGCGCGCGTGTTCCCAACCAGAATATCCATCTCCGATTGGTACTCCCGCGGTCGCAGCACCGTATAGGCAAGCGCCATCACAAACACGAGAGATGCGGCCATGAACCACAATCTGCGATGCCGAAACGCTGCTTCGACAATGGTGCGGAATGAGCCGTTGCCGTGCATCGCATCGGCGTTGCCAGGAAGACTAGACATAAGCTGTGGATCGCTCCGTAGCGCTGAAATTGTCCTAGCGGTACACAGATCGCTGCCGTTCATTTCCCCCGCCGCAGCGGACACAATCGCGCTGATTGGATAGATGCCCCCCTCCGAGTCCCGGCCACCCGTCAGGCTTGCCTTTTTAGGTAGCACATTCCTGGTGCCCGCTCTGGCAGGTTCTTGCTATAGGTCGCGGGGCCGGCGTTCAAGAAAGGTGGGACGCTCGGCAAAACTCTTGCCCAGCGCTCCATCACACTCAGTTGTTCGAAAGAGATTTCACTTCCGCATCCGAGAGAATACGGGAATTCGAACCGAAGCGATGGTAGTTGAGGAACTCGAATTCATTGAGGACGGGGCGTTTCTTGCTTTCCTCGAGGCCGATGGCGCCACGAACCGGCAGCAGAAAATCGTGTTCCTGCATGGTAATCCATGTGTAATCGACCGACACGCTGCAGGCCTGGATGCCGAGTTTGGAAGGAATCTCGTCGGCATCGATGCTGATGCGGCGCACGCTGCTGGTAGCGGGATCGATATAGAGAAGCCCATGGAAGCCTACACGCTCGGTGTCGCCGGCGCGATCGTTCAGATCGAAAATCGAATTGGCGCGGACTACCTTGAACGCGTAGACCTGGACTGTCTGGCCGTCAAGGACCGCGTAGCGCTTCCAGGTGAAGCTGGTTTTAGCCGAGGGATCGAAAACGGCGTGGAACACGGCGCCAAACTCCCCCGCTGAATGAAGGAACTCGAGATGATCGGGCTGGGCGTTGCTGTGCTCGCCGTTCAGCATCATCGTGCTGCGGGATTCAACGTGATCGACGTAGCTCATCAGTTCGACCAGGGTGTCCCTGTGCCTCCAACTCCCGTGTCCCGTGGCATCCACCGAGTGATTGGTGATCTCCAGGCACAAGAAGTTTTGGAGCGAGTCCCTCCAGGCGAGGGCACGCTGCCGTACCCCCTCGATCGTCGTTTGCATTTCGGCCGCGCTGGGAGGTGTGATCGAAGTTGCAGGGCTGGCAATCACGAACTTGCTGTTCGCTGTGGAGGCTTCCGAAACCAACCGGTCATCCGATCCGTCGGGACCTGCTGCCGTCAGAGACGGATTTGTCGAATTTGAAGCGGCAGCCGTGCCCTTCACATGGAAAGAGATCGCGCTGGAAGCCGTCGTTCCGTCCTGGCTGAGAAGGGCTTTGACCTGATATTCGCCGGGAGGAAACGCGCCGCCATGAATCGTGGCCAGGTAAGGAATGGCAGCGCCGGTACCCGAAACCTTTTCGATCTCCATCGGCATTTCCGTCAGCAGCTTGCCACCGTAGAAGATCTGCATACGCAGGGCTGGCTGGCCTTTGCCGCCGGCAACCGGATGAAGAAGGAAGAAGAGCGAGAGAGCGCGTATGTCCTCGGGCAGTTCGGCGGCCAAGGCAGGCACAATCCTGCCGTCGTTGAAGAGCATCGGATCGAAGCTCTGGTCGTCTTCCGAAATGGGCTCGACCTTGTCTACAAGCGCGACGTCGCTGACGGCAGGACCTGCGGGCGAACCTTCGATCGTAAAGGTGGCGCGCTGTGCGCCCGCTTTGTTGGCGTTGCAATCCATCACCGCGGTTTCGAGAGAGTAGACGCCAGGCTCGCCGGAGAAATGCTCCTCGAGGGTGATCGACGGGCCAGGATCGAGGCGCAACTGGTCAGCCGATTCATGCAGCGGAAAGTCCTCGCCGAAGCGTTCCAGAACTGTGCCCTTGCTGTCTTTGATGACTGCAAGGATCGTTGCGTGCACGGAAGAGATGTGGGTGTTGTCATCTTCGTGTACTGCGAGTTGCGAGACCGGAACCTGAACCACAAGCTCTCCGGAGTTGCCGTCCGGCAAACTGCCGAGGTGCAGAACTCCGGCATGAAACGCTACATCGGCAGGAAGCACCGGCGCGGCAAGGATGTTCAAGAGCGGCACTTCGAATGGGCTTATCCCCGAAAGGTCCGAGGGCGGCACCGCGAAATACCCCGAGCGGGCGCGAATCGCGACATTCTTGCGCAGCGAGCGAATGATAACGGGACGAAACTGTCCGTCGTACTCTTTGATCGGAGGCTTCCAGGAGGCTTCGTACCAACTCGCAAGATCTTCCTGAAGCCGCTGCAACTGATGGTTGTAACCGCCGGCGGAGCCGATGTACATGCCGCCGGTGCCGAAGGCCAAAGAGACGAGCGGGCTTTGATCGGAGCCCACATCGCCAAATTCATAGCCCGCGATGTCTCTGGCAGCCACATTGTTGAACGCACCGCCCGGCATGGTGCTGCCCCCGCCGGGGCCAGAGGCATTACCGGCGCTGCTTCCAAGAC
>JBAWFY010000168.1:0-13811 GCA_049592335.1 Occallatibacter sp. | reverse complement strand
GTCGCAAAGAGGAACGATTGCCCACCGCCCCAGCAAAAACCCGCGACAGCAACCTTGCCGTTGGCCGCCGGCAGCTTCAGCGCGTAATCAGCCGCCGCGTTCAGGTCGGCGGTGATGGTCGCCGGATCGAGGCCGCTCACGGCCTTCACGGCCGACTGCGTATCCGGGAAGGCGCTCGAGTCGCCGCCGTTCGGCCCAAAGCCCGAAAGCAGGTCGGGCGCGACAACGATGTATCCCATCGCCGCGATGTCGTCGGCCATCGAGCGCGCCCAATCCGTAAGCCCGAAGATTTCGTGGATCAGCAGCACCACCGGCGCCTTGTGGCTCACTTCGGGATAGACCACAAACGCATTTACCGTGCGGTTGCCGTACTTGATCTTTACCCATTCCTGGTGCCGCGGCGATTTGTTCAGAATCGCCTTCGCCCACTCCTGGCCGTGCGCGACAGTAGAGGTGAAAGCAAGCGCGGCAATCGACAGGAGCGCCGCGCAGCGGGGCAGACGGAGAAGCGCGTTTTTCATGCCGGAAGTGTACTACGGATGCAGGGACCGAGCCACCCTATCGAGCAAAATCGCTCAGTGGGGGTCCCGGCCGGTACCAGGTGGGCAACGGATCGAGAATCAGGGGGCGGGAGAGCGGCTCGTCAGTTGGGCCTACTATGCTGAGGGTGTGTCTATCAACTGGGAATCCGAGAAGCTTGCGGAAGGTTTGCGGTGCTATCGCAACGCGGAATTCTGGATCGCCCACGAGCATTGGGAGACCGTCTGGCTGCACCTCAAAGAACCAGAGAAGAGTTTTTTGCAGGCATTGATTCAGACCACGGCAGCCTTCCACCATGTACAAGCCGGAAACATTCGCGGTGCAGTCTCGCTGCTCGGCAAAGCACTGCGGCGTTTCGAGTCCTGCCCTGAAGCCTTCGGTGGCATCGATCTCGCGCAACTGCGCGAAGAGATCGGCGCGTGGCTACTGGCTCTCAAGTGCGGCACGGAAGCGCGTCCTGCGGCGTTTCCGCAGATTCGTCCACTCACGCCGGATCATGTTCCATAAATCGTCTTCAGCCGTTCACTTGCCGACTTGCGAACGTCGCTAACTCCGCTACTTTTCCAGCCCCACAATGCGGGCGACGAAGTCGTAATCGTGAGCTTCGGTGATCTGGGCGCGATAAAAACTGCCGGCTTCCAACATTTCGAGCGAGCCAAAATCGTTGAGATAGACTTTGCCGTCGATCTCCGGAGCGTGGAACTCGGTTCGGCCTTCCCACAGGAGTTCCGTTTCTTCGCTCGGTCCTTCGGCAAGCACGGTGACCTCGCGGCCGATCCATTCCTGCTTGGCTTTGCGCGAAATCGACTGCTGCAGCTTCATCAGGTGCTTGCGGCGTGCTTCAATCGTGCGTTTCGGGACCTGCCCGTCAAGCGCGTAGGCAGCTGAGCCTTCTTCGTGGGAGTAATTGAAGACGCCTAACCAGTCGAACCTGGCTTCTTTGACGAACTCCTCCAAAACCAGTACGTCGCGAAGCGACTCGCCGGGAAAGCCGACAATAAACGAAGTGCGGAGGGCGATTCCGGGCACGGCTGCGCGCACTTTCTCCAAAGTCTTAAGAAAAATCTCCGCGCCGGCGCCGCGTTTCATGCGCTTCAAAACGTCAGGCGAGGCGTGCTGCAGCGGCAGATCCAGATATTTGCAGATGTTTTCGCGCTTCGCAATGGTGTCAAGCAGCTTCCCCGTAATGCGGTTGGGATACGCGTAGAGAAAGCGCAGCCAACGCAGATTTGGAATCTGCGCCAGCCGGTCGAGCAGCGTAGCGAGACCGTCTTTCAGGCCGAGGTCTTCGCCGTAGCAGGTCGTATCCTGGCCGATCAGCGTGATTTCGCGAACGCCGCGCGCAACAAGGGATTCGGCTTCGGCGACCACCGACTCGAAGCGCCGGGAGCGGAATTTTCCGCGCAAGTTGGGAATCACGCAGAAGGTGCAAGGGTGGTCGCAGCCCTCGGCGATCTTGATGTAGGCCGAGGCATGCGGCGTCGAGAGGAGCCGCGGCGTCGTTTCGTCGTAGAGATACGTGGGCAGCAGGTGCGATGCACCTTGCCAATCATCGCGCTTGAAGCGGCCGGCGCGCTCGCGCTGATCGCCTTCCAAACGCGAAGGAGTCGCTTTGTGCGTGCCGGATTGAGATTCGCGGCCCGATCGCACCTCTGCTTGAGCAGTGGTGAGGATATTGAACGGCGAAGGCGCGGCGGATGCGGGCTCCGAAACGAATCCCGCGGCTTCGAGAATTGTCTCGAGCTCGCCGGTGCCCACAACCGCGTCCACTTCCGGAATATTCTTCTGAATTTCCTCGCGGTAGCGTTCGACGAGGCACCCGGCAACAATCAGCTTGCGCGCGCGGCCCTCAGTCTTGTGGCGGGCCATCTCGAGAATGGTGTTAACCGACTCCTGCTTGGCGGTATCGATGAACGAGCAAGTATTCACGACGAGGATTTCGGCCTCTTCCGGCCGGGCCGTAAGGCGCGCGCCAGCGCGGTCCAGAAGGCCCATCATCACCTCGGAATCAACAAGGTTTTTGGGGCAGCCGAGAGAGATGAAGCCGACAACGGGGGAAGATTTGGGTTCGGTGGTGCTCACCTATTCATTGTAGTGGGAAGTGAACGCAGCGAAGGAAGTGAACAGAGTGAAATAAGTAAAGAGAGTGAATTGTGTGGGCCTCGCGCTCCTGTCACTCATTTCACTTTTCCGGCTAGCTGTCTTTGCGATAGAGCAGGTCGCGCATGGCGCGGCGGCGCGCGGCGTTCACTTCGGATTCGGCGCGGCGGTCCGCGTAGTCAGCGGATCGGCCGGACGTGGGCCCAGACTCGGCCTCCGGTTCGCTGCACGACGGACAGCGGTTGGCGAAGCCGGGCTTGCCGGGACGGAGCTCGAACTCCTCATGACAAACCACGCAGGTTCGGATCGGGAACGGCATTCGCAAATATTCTAGCGAAAAAGCGCTGTGGAAATCAGGCGTCCTGAAAGTTAGGCAGTGGAGTCATAGCGGGTTCATGTTTTGCGCTCTGGAGGTTCATTTTAATATCTGTGAGACGCGGGCATTCGCTCTCGATATATAGTTCGCCTCGTACTCGTTTGGAGTAACGAACACCCGCTCTCTATGAGCCGCAAGAAATCGCAGGATTTGATCAAACGATACACATACATACTCCGCGATTCCCTTCAATCGCGCTTCTCTCGGTGTGTCTGGCTGGTCTAAGCCGAATCGTTCCCGGATAGCCTTCAATGCGGCCATGTCTTGCTCGTAATGCACCGGGTCCAAAATCTGTCGCACAAGTCCAATCTCGAAGTGTTTGCCCATCGGGTCGCGAATTGTGACCGACAACCCTGGGTGGTAATACCGATCTGTAGATATCTCGATCGAATAATTTCCGATCGAGAGTGTCGCCGCATATTCGGTATTATTCGCGAGGGAAAAGCCCAGTGTAGGGAAGTCCTGAGAAGCATTCCGCAGTGCGGTTTCGTAAGGCTCAATCATGCAGACTCTGCGGTTGTGAACTAATTCGCCAGCACCGCCCGATACCGAACCTTGCTCTTCTTCACCTTTTCAATCGCCTCATTGGCTTTAGCCATGGGGAATAGCTCAGTCGCGGCTTTCACACCGTGGCGGGCTGCCACGTCGAGCATCTCGCGCAGCCGAGACGGGCTGCCAACCGGGCTGCCGCCGATGGCGCGTTGCCCGGAGATGAGCGGAAAAGCCGGCATCGAGACGGGCTTGGGCGGAACACCGACAAACCAGAGGGTTCCGGTGGGCCGCAGGGCCTGGATATACGCGCCCCAGTCCTGATCCGCATTGACGGTCGTAAGGATGAAGTCCTGCGAGTTGGCAGCCTCTTTCATGGCCTTCGACTCGAGGCTGTTCACGAACTGGTGCGCGCCGAACAAGCGGGCTTCCTCTTCCTTGGCCGGCGATGTGGAAAAGGCGGTGACCTGTGCGCCAAAGGCGCGGGCGAACTGGATGGCGAGATGGCCGAGGCCGCCGATGCCAACCACGCCAACGCGGGACGAAGGATTAATGCCGTTAATACGCAGCGGATTGTAGACGGTAACGCCGGCGCAGAGCAGCGGCGCAGCCTGCTCGCTGGGCAGTCCTCCTGGAATTGGCACCACAAAGCGGGCGTTGGCGCGCACGCGGTCGGCATAGCCGCCGTTGCGGTGGACGCAGGTGGCCTCAGCTTCGGGGCACAGGTTTTCCTGGCCGCTTACGCACCACTCGCAATGGCCGCAGGAATTCGATTGCCACCCGAGTCCCACCCGTTGGCCGATAGCGAGGTGATTCACCTCCGCGCCCACCTCGGCAACGGTGCCGACGATCTCGTGCCCCGGAATGAATGGGTACTGGCTGATGCCCCAATCGTTGGCGATCAGGTGCAGATCGCTGTGGCACACACCGCAGTGGGTGATGGCGATTTCAACATCGTACGCCCCGAGTTTGCCGGGATCGTAACGGAAAGGCAGGAGTTCGGCCCCCGCTGCATGGACTGCAAGTCCCTGAATTTGCGTCATTTGTTTCTCCGAACGCCTCGCTTGTTGACCTCGGTCCGGCAAGTTTCCCCAGAATGCCGGCCCGATCTGGAGGAGGATAGTACTAGTGTAAACCGCCGCCCGCCTCGATGTGGAGATTCAGGACCTCGAAGCCGGACAGCACTCCGCCAGCCGGGGCGTCGGCTGCTAGTTCCGCGGATTCGCCGTTCAGGCTGGCGTTCTGAGTGTTGCGCAAGGGCTCGATCGCGTTGGCCATCGAGAGCGGGAGGCTGGTAAGAGCGTCGCCCTCAATCTCGCCCTGGGCATCGGGAGTGAGCAGAGTAACGTAAATGCGGTCGGCAGGGTGTTGATTCCGAGCCTCGGCTACCACCGCGGCCACGTCGAGCGGCGGAGCGTTGGCCCGGGGCTCGTGGAGAGTGCGATCGAGTGTGGCGGCATCTGAAACGAGCACGCGCAAGTTGCCCTCCGCCAGCCGCGAGGGCAGCCTGAAGGCGATGCGGACGTTGCGCTCTGCCTGCTGCCACGGCTGGAGGGTGGCTTCGATCTCAACCGAGTCGCCCGCGTGGACCATGTCGCTCGACACAATGTGCGCCTGTTCGAGCGTCACCTGCACCCGCTCAGGGACGGCCTGCACGTGGAGGTCGATAGCGCGGACCGCACCCTGGCGCGCGCCGTTCGTATATAGCCGCGTGAACTGCTGGCCGGCCTGGAGAACAGACAGGAGCGTGGCCGGTAATCCGCTGCCCGCCGAGGCCCAAATGTCGAGAGGCATCGAACCATACTGTGCCAGAGCGACGCTGCCCGTCAGGTGATAGCTCAAGGCATCGCTGTTGGCGTTGCTTGCCACGAGCGACTGCAGCAGGACGACCTGCATGGCGATAGGCGTCAGAGAGGGCAGATCGAGAATCTCCACGTTCAACTTGCGTGGCCCCGTCGGCGCGTCGATTGCGATGTGCATCGGAATCATCTGTGCCTGCGCGCCGAAAACCCCGCGAATGGCCGACTCGCGATCTTCGTCGAATGCCCCGATGGTCCTGCCCGTGTTCACCACCTTGAACGCATTGAGCGGCGAGGCAACGGTCATGACAATCTCGCTCGTGGTCATAGGCAACGAGACCGGGCCGGCGCCGAGCACGGGATGACCGCAGGCCAGCAGTTGCTTCGGATCGACGTAGGTGACCGTGCAGGTGGCGGCGACTTCAATGTCCCCGCGCACAAGTTGCATGCTCACCGCGGAACCGGGCACCAGTGTGGATGCGGCTTCACCCGAATCGGAGGAGCCGCCCGAGCCTGCACTGGCGGCAGAACCACCGGCAGCAATCGTCTCTAGCGGCGTTCCAGCCGTCTGCTGCCGCCAGAAGCGGATCGATTCCGGGTCCAGTCCGCTGAGCACCAGTGGGGTCTCCATCGGCTGAAAGGTCATGCCAGCGTCGGCGATTCCCACGGCATTCCCGCTGCGCGAATCTGCCGTAAACGAGGGCCCGCCCAGAGCCGCGCTCGCAAAAGCGTCGTGGTCAGATAAATCGCGGACCCCTAAATCCCGTACTTCGATCATCTGCTCGATGGGCGTAATCCCGGCGATCGGTTCTTTGGTGAACTGGCCGATCCGGTACGAAAGAGCCCCCACCAGCTTGCCGTCAATATAAACGGGACTGCCGCTCATGCCGGCCACGACGCCCGTGAACTCGGGCTTTGCGCCGCGCAACCGGGCAAGGATCATGTCCTGACCGGGGCCGCGCACCCCACGCAGCACGCCCAGAATCTCCATCTCCATCGGCTCAGGCTGGGTGCCTTCAAATACGGTCCATGCGGTCGCCGTCATACCGGCGCGAACCTGACTGAGTGGAAAGAACGCCGGATTGCGCGGCGGGCCCGATTGGCTGGCAGGCGGATTGGCGGCGGGCTTTTCCGTCGCGGGCGAAGCGGCCTGCGCCGCCAGGTTCCGCGGGGCACAGGCCATCGCCTGCACAGAGCAGCAAATGAGCGCGAAGAGTACCCGGTTGCATGCGTTTGGGCGAGTTCTCACGTCTATTAGAGTACAGCGAGACGCGTGCCGGGCTATCGACGAGCAACCCGGCCAAAGCCGATCGCGTATGCTGGTGAGTCACATGAGGTGGGTCATGATCAAGCCGCGCAGAGAAGCCAGCCTTTCTCAACGCATTTCGATCAATTTGCTTTTTGCCGTGCTGGCGCCGATGGCCGCGCTTCCGGCCTGGTCGCAGTACCAGCAATCCCCTCCGCAGCAACCGCCCGCGCAACCGCAGCAGCCCACGGACCAGAGCAATTCGCAGGCGGGCGGCCCAAGCGGCGACACCGGCGTGATCGCGGTGCCCAAGAAGAAAGATAACCCCGACGAAGCCCCACCCCCGCCAGCGCCCGCAGAGCCCAAATTCAAGACCCCGGCAGACGCGCCCAGCGTCACATTTCATGTCAACGTGCCTGAGGTCACCGTCGACGTAGGCGTAATGCTCGAAAAAACCCACCAGTTCGTGCCGGGATTGAAACCCTCGAACTTCCGCGTGTATGAGGACGGCATAGAGCAGAAGGTAGAAGGCTTCAAGCGCACCGAGGCGCCGATTACCGCACTGATCCTGATGGAATACGCCGCGAAGGGCTACATCTTCCGGGTCGATGCTTTGAACACCGCGTGGGCCTTCGCGCAGCAGCTACGGCCGCAGGATTACGTGGCCATGATGACCTTCGACCTGAACACGCACATCGTGAGCGATTTTACCCAGGACAAAAAGCAGATTCAGGAGGGCATCAACATCCTGGCCAACGGTGTCTACATGCCCGCGGCCTTCCGTGAAACCGATATCTTCGACGCATTGAACGAATCCCTTGACCGTCTGTCGCGAGTCGACGGCCAAAAGTACATCGTCTTGATCGCCACCGGCGTCGATACCATGTCCAAATTGACTTGGGACCAGATGCAAAAGCGCGTAAAGGCCTCGCACGACGTCACCATCTTCACCATCTCCACCGACGGGCTCTTTGAAGCCGAAACTCAGGGCGGAGTGGGCTCATGGGGCGGCAGCATGCGCGACATGACCTTCATGCAGGCCGACAACGAGATGAAGACCATCGCGCAAATGACTGGAGGCGTCTTCTATCAGCCGCGATTCACCGGCGAACTGCCCGACGATGTCAAGGAGATCAATCAGAACATCCGCGCCAAGTACGAACTGGTATACCACCCCACGAATGCCAAACTCGATGGATCGTGGCGAAAGATTCGCGTGGAACTGGTCGACGACGAAGGCCAGCCCTTGCGTATGCAGGACGAGAAACACAAGCCTCTCAAATACGACATCCTTGCCCGCGACGGATACCGCGCCAAGCAGGAAGTCGAGTAGCGGGCGCAGATGGTGACAGTCCGAAACCCGCGGCTCCCGCAGCCGCGGAAGTCCCGCTGCACAGCCCGTCCGCACCATCAGTGGATGATGTTCAAGTGCACCAGCACGTCCCGAACGTAATAAATCACCACCACAACCGACATACCCGCCAGTAGCCAGGAAGCCGTGCGCACCCAGGGCTCGACCTTGGCCACCTTTGCCGTAATGATCGCCTGCGCTGCTTTCTCGTGTTCAAAAGAGTCGTCGAGGAAGATCTGATCGTCCTCATTCCGGCCCAGGCTGTAACGGTAAAGGTGCAGCATAGCCAAAAAGAGCACGAACGCGCTCCACACGCTCCACAGAACCATCGCGACAACCGTCATCTTGCACCTCCCTACGCGCTGCGGTCCCATTTGCCAGCGGGGTCGTGGAGATTCGCGGTCTCGAGGCCAGGAGGGGCCGTATTGGTTGTCTATAGTAGTCCCGGTTGGATGGATTTGTGAACCGGCGCGTAGGAGAATTTGACCGGATGGAGTCCATTTGCGGTTACCCTGAAAGCCGGCAGGCGCCGTTTTACCGCAACCATGTACATGAGGCTGAAGATCGCTTCAATAAATATGTTGGCTGCATCCGTTCTCCGGCCTGTCAAAACAGCCGGAGAGCGGATGCGCGCGAGAAATCGGCAGGGCCGATAACGCCGCGCCGTGGAGGAACTGGCGTCAGCGGAGGATGTTCAGTTGCAGCATAATGTCCCGGGCGTAGTAAACAATCACGATGGCCGACATCGAGGCGACCATCCACTGCGTTGCGCGTACGATTGGCTCAACTCGGTTGATTCTGGCCATGAGGGCGGCCTGTGCGGCCTTCTCATGGGCGAATGAGTCGTCGAGGAAGAGCAAATCTTCCTCATCGCGTACCAGGCTGGCGCGATACATGAACAGCACAGCGAGGAGAAGTGCGAGCGAACTCCATACGCTCCACAAAACCATCTGAACAAACGTCATTTCCCACCTCCAAGGCGTGTTACAGTCCCTGAGCACCTGCGGAATCGTGGAGGGGGGAAGCGCGGTTACGCCGGCCAAAGGGCCGTATTGATTGAAGATACTAGCCCGGCATCTATGTCGTTGGGAATCAGTCCTGAGAGTAACGTTTACCTCACGAAAGTTGTATTGCCTTTTGGCGACCCTATTGGCCCCGTCTGTGATGTATCGCACATCTCGAAGTGACCTGCCGCACCAGTCCCAAAGGTCTGGATAGCGCCCTGCGACCTTTGCCTTACCGTGTGCATCTCTTACTCGTGTGTAGGGACTAGGCCTTGTGCGGGAGTTCGTGGAACGGTACAGTGAAAGAAGCAAGAGCGCAGGACCCAAGGAGGAATTATGGCCACAACCATTACTACCGTTGAACCCACCCAGGAGACCCAGAAGAAACCGCCCCTTGTGCTCACTCCCCAAGCGGTCGCCAAAGTGCGCGAGATTATGGCCACTCAGGATCCTCTGCCCGCTGGACTTCGCATCGGCGTGGTCGGCGGAGGTTGCTCCGGCTTCCAGTATTCGATGGCCTTCGAGAATCAGCCCGGCATGATGGACAAGGTCTACAGCTTTGAAGACCTGAAAGTCTTTATCGACGCCACCTCGCTCATGTACCTGAATGGCTGCACGGTCGATTACGTCGAGTCCCTTGAAGCTGCAGGCTTCAAATTCGAGAACCCACAGGTAAAGTCGACCTGCGGTTGCGGCTCGTCCTTCCACGTCTAAAAAGCAAGGAAAATAGGGACGAGGAACCGGGGCACTCGGAAATCTGGCGCAAAGGCTCGCTCATTCGGCGGGCCTTTGATGTTTTTTGGGACGAAGTCGGAGAGAGTCGGAGACTTCAGACTCCCGAATCGAAGCCCCCACTACCAAAAGCTGCACCAAATCCGCCCCTGCGATATACTGATTCAGGCCTTCAGAGGCAGGGAAGTCTCTGTCTGTGAGGCCGATGAGAGGATTCACTCCTCCATAGCCAGCAAAGAAAACCGGGAAAAGAAGAAAAGAATGCCAAAGTTGAAGACCCATTCGGGCGCGGCCAAGCGTTTTTCCAAGACCGGCACCGGCAAGATCAAGCGGGGCCAGACGAAAACGCGGCACATCCTTACTTCGAAGGCGCCAAAGACCAAGCGGAAATTGGGCAAGACTCTGCTGGTCTCAGACGGCGACTACAAGAAGGTGGCGCGCATGATTCCCTACGCCTGAGCACGACCCTTGTCCAAAGGGCTGCGGTGCGCAGCACCCCTCGTCGGTTGCGGAATGCGTTCGCAATGACGAGAGATCAGGCATGAACTGAGCGAGTGAAGAGGCCCAACCTGCCTCCAGCCGCGAAAACGAAACGCAAAAAAGGAGAACCCACCATGCCCCGCGTAAAACGTGGCACAAAGCGGAGTGACCGCCGCAAGAAGATCCTCAAACGCGCCAGCGGTTACTTCCTCACCAAATCCAAGCTCTACCAGGCGGCCCAGGAGGCCGTCGAGCGCGGCCTCAAGTTCGCCTACAAGGGCCGTCGCGAGAAGAAGCGCCAATACCGTTCGCTCTGGATCGTGCGCATCGCCGCCGCCTGCAAGCTGAACGGCACCAGCTATTCGCTCTTCATCAATGGACTGAAGAAAGCCGGCATCGAGCTCGACCGCAAGATTCTGGCCGACATCGCCGTGAAAGACGCGCCCGGTTTCACCAAGCTCGTAGACCAGGCAAAGCGCGCCAAGGCCAAAGCCGCATAAATATCCACTGACTGGCGGACAAAAAACGGCCCGGAGTTCCAAGCGAACTCCGGGCCGTGGTGCATTTGGCCGTTACTTGCTGAATTTTTCTAATCGCCATCCGTACATGGTTTTCAACTCTTCGGTACGATGCCTCGTCATCGCTTCGAGGCAAGCAATCTTCACCGTCGGCGCTGCGCTTCCGCCTTGGTAGAGTTCGTATTCAGCTTCACAATTCGCATCCCTGAACTGAATCCAGAGTCTTTGCGCATCCTTCAGATTTGTCAGGTCCGTCCCCGTTTCTAGAGTTTCAATGCGCCGATAGTATTGGTTTAGTTCGGCATCAGCCCTTTCATATGCTGCACCAATGCATGCTTTCCAATCCATGATCGAGAGGCCCTGGCAGGGTGCGTCCTCTGCGTTCATGTGTTGAGCAAAACAAATGGGGCTCGCGACGATGCAAATTACCAACGCGAGAGAAGCCATAGATAGTTTTGTGTACATCGAGATGGGAGGGGGGACGCTGGCAGACAGGCTTCTTGTCATGCTCACCATGCTACGATATCGAAGGCCGAACGCGGGGTATAGTCAGTTCCACAGTTGACCAGAGCATGAAAGTTCTGGATGTATTGAATCCACTCAAAACTCCACCCAGCTCTCTTTCTTATTGCTTTCAATCGCGCGCTCGATAAATCGCATTCCGCGCACGCCCGCCTCAATCCCCGGCAGCGTCGCCGGCAGCGCACCCCCTTGCCCTGATTTCCACGCATTCAGCGCATCCGCAAACTCGCGATACAGCACCGCGAATGCCTCCAGATAACCCTCCGGATGCCCCGCCGGAGTCCTCGCCACACTCCGCGCATCCGCGCTTAAATATCCCATCCCCGCATGATGAATCTCTTCCGGCCTGTCGAGCCACTTCACGATCAGCCGGTTCGGATCCTGCTGCCGCCACTCAATTGATCCCTTCTCGCCGTAGATGCGCAGCTTCAGCTCGTTCATCTCGCCCGCCGCCACCTGTGAGCAGGCCAGCGTGCCGGCAGCGCCGTTGTTCAGGCGCACAAATGCGTTGCAATCGTCGTCGAGCCTGCGCCCAGGCACCACCGTGCGCAGCGTCGCATTCATCGCCGTCACCTTCAGCCCGCTCACATACTCAAGCAAATGAAACGCATGAGTTCCGATGTCGCCAATGGCCCCGCCCGCGCCGCTCTGCGCAGGATCGGAACGCCACGCAGCCTGCTTCTGCCCGGTGTGTTCGAGCGGCCCGCTTAGCCACCCCTGCAGATACTCCACAGCAACCTTGCGAATCGCACCCAGCCCGCCCGTCGCGCACATGGCACGCGCCGCGCGCACCATCGCGTAGCCCGCGTAGGTGTGCGTCAATCCATACGGCAGCCCGCTCTTCGCTACCGCGGCTTCGAGCTTCAACACCTCCTCATACGTCGCCGTCGCCGGTTTATCGCTCATCACCGGAATGCCAGCTTCAAGCGCCGCAACCGCCACCGGCAGGTGCAGATGATTTGGCGTCACAATCGCCATAAAGTCGATCCCGTCCGCCCTCTTGCGTTCGGCCTCGATCATCTGCCGGTAGTCGGCATACGCGCGAGCGGGATCGATCTTGTAATGCGCCCCCGCCTCGCACGACCGCTCCGCCGACTGCGAAAATGCGCCCGCCACTAATTCGATCTTGCCATCGAGTTCCGCGGCCATGCGATGCACCGGACCGATGAACGCGCCCGGCCCTCCGCCCACCATCCCCATGCGCAGTTTGCCTGCCTCTGTCATATCTCCCTGGCTCCCTACTCTCAGCCATTTTAGTAAACTGATCTATGAGCACAACCAGTCATCCAGCACTCGCCAGCGGTGCTGCGCACGCCGAGTGGCGTCCCACGGTAAACCCGTGGATGGTCGCCCTCAGCGTGATGCTGGCTACGTTCATGGTAGTGCTCGATTCCTCCATCGCCAACGTTGCTCTGCCGCACATCGCCGGCAGCCTCTCCGCGTCCACCGACGAATCCACCTGGGTTCTCACCAGCTATCTGGTCTCGAACGGCATCATGCTGCCGGCTTCCGGATGGCTCTCGCGCCGCATCGGCCGCAAGCGCCTGCTCATGCTTTCGATCCTCGCCTTCACCGCAGCATCCATCCTCTGCGGCATGGCACTGAACATGCCCATGCTCATCGTCGCGCGGGTGCTGCAGGGCGCGGGTGGAGGCGGCATGCAGCCGCTGGCACAATCCATCCTCCTTGAAAGCTTTCCGCCGGACCAACACGGCAAGGCCATGGCCGCCTACGGAGTCGGCATCGTGGTCGCGCCCGTCATCGGTCCCACGCTCGGCGGCTGGATCACCGACAGCTACTCCTGGCGCTGGATCTTCTACATCAATCTTCCCGTCGGCCTGCTCGCGCTCTTCATGGCCAACCTCTACATCGAAGATCCGCCGTATCTCCGCCAGGCGCGCCGTGTCGCCATCGACGCCATCGGCTTCGCGTTCATGGCCGTCTGGCTCGGCAGCCTGCAACTGGTGCTCGACAAAGGCCAGGAAGCCGACTGGTTTGAAGCCACGTGGATCCGCTGGCTCACCGCGCTTTCGGTCGCAATGTTCATCGCCTTCATCGCCCGTGAGCTTCTCTGCCGCGATCCCATCGTGCAGTTGCACGTCCTGCTCGATCGCAACTTCCGCACGGGAACGCTCATCACCGGCCTCTTCGGCGTCTTGCTCTACGGCGTCACGGCCTTTCTGCCTCTGTTTCTGCAAACGCTTCTCGGCTACTCGGCGATGGACAGCGGCCTCGCCGTAAGTCCACGCGGGCTCGGCTCCATGCTGGCCATGCTGGTGGTCGGCGCGCTCATCAACCGCTTCGACGGCCGCCTCCTGCTCGCCTTCGGCATGGCCATCTTCGCCGTCTCAACGTTCTATTTGAGCCGTGTCAATCTCGGCATCTCTATGGGCGCCGTCGCTTGGCCTAACTTCTGGAATGGTTTTGGTGGAGGATTCGTCTTCGTGCCTCTCACCACCCTCGCGATGGGCCGCCTGCGCAAGCAGGAGATGGGCAACGCCGCCGGCATTTACAACCTGATTCGCAACATCGGCGGCAGCGTCGGCATCGCCGCGCTGACGGCCAATCAGGTGCGTGGCGCACAAATCCACCAGAGCTACATGAGCGCCAATCTCACTGCTAATAGCCCGGCCGCAACCAACGCCCTCCAGGGA
>JBAWFY010000167.1:0-23432 GCA_049592335.1 Occallatibacter sp. | reverse complement strand
GAACGGGAACGCTCGTTGTGCTCGTGATAACTGACGGTGGGTTTGGCGATTTGAAAGTGGTTGAGCAGCTTTTGCGTCTGCCGCGTGTCTTCGCAGGCGATGCGGTCCACCCCGCGCAACACGTCTAGCGCACGCAGCGTGATGTCGCCAAGGTTGCCGATGGGCGTGGCGACGAGGTAAAGGCCGGGTGCGAGCGGTGTGGAATCGGCGGACATGATGGGCTTACTCCATCGTAGGCGAAAGGCAGAGTCGCAGAGCCAAGCCGGGCCGCCACTGACACCTACAACCTGACACCCCTATTTACTACTCCTCCGCGTCCTCGCGCTCGATCCGCCGTTGCTCGGTCAGCATTGCCCAGGAGCTCATCAAATTCTGCGCGCTCACGATGCCCACCACGCGGCCGCTCTCAGTGACGGGAATCAGTCCCAGGCCGCGGCCGCCGGCAAGGCGGCTGATTGTGGCGCCCAGCGTGTCCTCGGGCCGAGCTACTTGAAAGGCGCGCGACATGACCGCCTGCACGTAGCCGTTGCCGTCGCTGCGCAAGGCATCCACAATACGCTGGCGCGAGATGATGCCCACCAGCTCTGGCCCGCGCACCACGGGAAACTCCTCCTGCAGCGAGTGCACGCAGCGATAGAGCGCATCGGCCAGCGTGTCGGAAGGTGAGAGCGTGGCAAAATCCGTCAGCATCACTTCACGCATGCGCACCGTGTCCACCACTGACTGGAAGAGGACGCCCTGATCCTCGACCTGCGCGCCGATCATGATGAAGAGGCCGGTGAGGCTGATCCAATAGTCGCGCAGCAGAATACCGGCGAGGATGGTGACGGCCGCGAGAGCCTGCCCGAGGCCTGCGGCGGCGCGGCCCGCCGGCCCCATTCCATGTTTACGCGCAAAGGCATTGCGGACGAGCCGGCCGCAATCGAGAGGATAGGCCGGAACCAGATGCAGGAGGCCGAGAAAGATCTCGAGCCACACCAGGCTGCCCAACAGACTTGTGGGGGAAATGAAAGGGCGATCGAAGAGGTGCACATCGCCGCTCGCGCCCAGAATGGCTGCAGCCGCAGCAAGGCCGGCACAGAGGTTGGCGATGGGGCCGGCAAAGGCCAGCATGAATTGGGCGCTGCCGGTGTTGGCCTTCTCCTGGCTCGCGGGATTGGTATACGCGAACAGCCCGCCGATGGGCAAAAGCAAAATGGCGCGGAGCTTCAGTCCCAGCCATGCCGCTACCAGCAGGCGCGCGGTTTCGCGCACGGCAACGGCCACCACCAGCAGCAGGAATAACCCCAGCCCACTGGCCCAGCCTTGCGGTCCGCCCATGGCAAAGAGAACCAGCACCAGCAGCGGGAAAAAAATGTGGACGCGCACTTCCACACCCATCCACCGCCCAAACGCTATCGACCAACCACGCATAGATCGATTGTAGAAGGTTGGGTGACAGCCTGCTCCCCGCTCACCCTCACTCATCCTTCGGGCTTACGATTGTCATCCAGCGCTTGCCCCATCTGGGGGCCCTCTGGGCACGACGTTTCTGTTCTTGTCGCCAGGGTGGAATCAAATGCCGACCGGCGCTCCCGGCTCCTCAGGACGGCCAGAACCCGCTTAGGCGGGCGAAAGACAATAGCCCCATGGTGCGAGCCTGGGGTACGCATTTTGAATTGCGAACACCAGCCCCCGCAGGGGGCGTAAGAGCAATTTCATCGGCACCGCAACACGCCCACCATAAATCTCATCGTTCACGTCTTGTATCAGAGCGCGGCTTTCAGCCGCGCCGAAAGATGCACAAAATCATCCGGGCTTCAGCCCCTGCTCGCAAAAGCATTGTCATCCCGAGCAAAGCCGAGAGCCTGCCCTGAGCGGAGTTGAACGGGGATCCGCAGTTGCTTTTCTTCCACTCAGCACGAAAAACGGGTGCCCCATCCTAAACGCGCTCTTTGCGTTTAGGGTGGGACAGCATGAGCCCCATCATTCTCAGCCCGCTTAAGCGGGCGTCAGATGGTAGCCCCATGGCGCAAGCCCGGGGTACGCATTTTGCATTGCGAACACCAGCCCCCGCAGGGGGCGTAAGAACAATTTCATCGGCCCCGCAACACGCTTGCCTGCCCTCCCCGCGGATAGTGATTTCAATGGGCTCGGGCGAGGGTCTGACGGGAACAGGGACTCGAGACTGGAAAACCGGGCCGTGAGCGGCTCGTGGCTTGTAGCCGGTAGGTTGTAGCCGTTATTCGTTCTAACCCCAAGTCCCAAAATTAGGACTTGGGTACCCGGCGCGTTGAGGATGGGGCAATCGGCCGCCCAACCCCTTTCGGGAGTTAATTGGCGAGGGAGATTCCGGGAAGGTTTTCCACCAGTTCCAGATGAGGAACTCTTGCCCTATGATTACGAGGATATCTCTAGGCGGGATGCGTGAAATCTTCTAGAAAAGCTCGCATGGCATATTACGAGTTCTTTGCCGGTGGCGGCATGGCACGCCTAGGCCTCGGGGACAAGTGGATTTGCGCTTTTGCAAATGATAACGACGAGCGCAAAGCAGAATCCTATCGGCGCAACTTTAAGGACGCAGCCGAGTTGAAAGTGTGTGACATCGAGAAGGTCACGGTTTGCGACCTGCCCGGTCAAGCAGACTTGGCTTGGGCTTCGTTTCCGTGCCAAGATCTCTCGCAGGCCGGCGGCGGCAGTAGCATCCTCGAGGCCTCGGCAAGATGATCCTCAATCCAGCGCGGATCGCAACTCGTGAAAAGCTGATACTGACTGGAATCTATCTCTCTAAATTCGGACCGCTCGGCCTCAAGCGGCTCGGATTCCGGACCTTTGCTGAAGCGTACAACGTTGTGGGCTACGCGCTTGGTTCTCGACCCTCCTCCATTAAGAACTACCGAGATGAATTTGACCCTTTCTTCCCAAACGCAAGAAAGGGCTGGCACAAGCGAGAGATTCGCGCGTATTGCAGGAAGGTTCTCGACGAATATCAAGACTTGGACTTTGATTCGTTCAGCGGACTTGTCAAGTCATTCGCCGGGTACAGCGAAAACGCAGCGAGCGCAATCGAAACAGACGAAAGACCCGAAGAACGCGGCTCCGGCTTTGCAAGGAGGCTCATCACAGGCTTGGCCGCAGAGCGATACTTCGAGTCGATTCACACCACGCTTCCAGAGTTCTGCGAGTTCGAGATAGAGAATACAACTCAGTTGGGCTGTGGTTACGACTTCAAGCTAACAAGAGGTACGGGTAAGAAATTCCTCGCAGTCGAAGTCAAGGGATTGAGGGAGCAAACTGGGGGTATCTCCCTCACGCCAAGGGAATATGACGTTGCGACCGAATTGCAAGACCGCTTCTTTCTTTTCGTCGTAAAGAATTTCCAGAAGACTCCTTATCACGAGATTTTTCCTAATCCGCTCGCAGGGAATCTCCGATTTACAAAGACAGAACGCGTGCTAATCCAGGTCTCCTGGTCAACTCGCGTGTAACCGCACCGGAAGGCCGGAAGGAAGCGAGGGAAATATGGACTACGTAGTGGTTTGGGAAATGGAGATCCATAACGCGGCGACCCCGGAAGAGGCCGCGCGCAGAGCCCGCGCCCACCAGAAAGACGAGACGGCTGAAGAGCCTGTCATGGACGTGTATTCGGAAGAGGGGAAGTGCTCTAGGGTGGACTTAGAGGAGCTACTGCCGGAGGAGAGCACTGAACGGCGCTGAATCGAAGGGGCGAGGTGGCCAGCGTATCCGACCAGAAGGGACTGGATTGCGCATCGGGATACTGCGCCCTCGATTGGGAATCACGGCCTAGACGTAAGAGAGTTCTGGAGATCGCGCATCTTCTTCAGCGCGGTCGAGAAGATTCGCGGCACAAATGCTGCTTCAATGGCGGACAAGAAGGCGTTTGTGGAAGCTGCTCTTACGCGCCTCAAGGTTGCAAAGCGTATATCTGACTTCGCATTTACCGGTGCCGGGGACCGCCACGATTATCAGGTTCGACTTAGAGATGGGAGGATTTGCATCATTGAAGCAAAAGGTTGTCTCGATGGAAACAACACAACTGTTTACACGAGACCCGCAAATGCTGACGAATTCGTAATTTGGTCGCTTTGCCAGAACCCAGGGGCAGATCCCAAGCACAGCGTCTGGTCAGGCGTCCATACACGCCTCGGCGGCAAGATCATCGCTGAGAAAGAACCCGTTGACGCGCTCATCGTATGGGACTCGCTCTGTGGAGGCACGGGTCGGCCGTGCCCGAAGATTGCCGCCGGGCGCGGGGTGAAAATGAACGGACATCAAACCCCGCCTCCCTGCATCTACCTTTTTCCGCGAACGATCCCAGACCCTCGCAACAACCCATCCCCGGCGGTGTGGAGAATTGAGGAGGTCCGGTTCGCCCAGGAACTCCTTAAAGAATTTGGTGGCGACTCGCAAGATGTGACCGAAGTCCATATACACGCGCGCATGAGGAAAGCAAATGTCGAACGCAAAACAACATTTAAGCGCGGAGGCAAAACTGTCGCCGAGTCCGATTGGACAGTGCTAAAACGCGCGTCGCGCCGATGACCGACATATTCGACCCCGAAACTAGAAGCAGGATCATGCGCATGGTCCGCTCAGAGGATACTGCACCAGAGAAATTGGTCCGCAAGTTTGTCCATCATCTAGGCTATCGATTCCGTCTTCACCGGAAAGATCTTCCGGGAAAACCTGATCTCGTCCTCCCCCGTCTGAAGTCTGTGATATTCGTGCACGGTTGCTTCTGGCACGGACACGGGTGCCAAAGAGGAGCGCGGCTCCCCAAGACAAATGCAAAATATTGGCGCACTAAAATCGAACGAAATGCGTCTAGGGACAAATCGAACCAACATAAACTGAGGTCACTGGGCTGGAGGCCTATAGTAGTTTGGGAGTGTGAGCTTCGGTCCAAACTCGACTCAACCCAACGAAGGATTTCTGCCTTTTTGGAGCGGGCAGCCGGTCCCCGTTCCGAGGAGCGGGGCTAACACGCGTTATCCCTACCGGCCCAATCCTTACTAGCATCGATCGAGTCGTCCGTCCAAGAGATTGCCGCTCGTCGATGGCTTAATCGCAGCACCCGGTCAATCCCCCACGCGCCCGCAACCCTCTGAAAACTCACCCAGAAAACCCTCCCCGCCCTTCCTTCCCACTGAGGAACGGCGCAGTCAAGCCCCTCACCCACAAGTCCCACACTAGGTTTCTGCTAAATCACTGATTTCTTTGCTCTCCATCGCGACGGACTCCTTCATTTTCTCGCTCCCCGTTTTGCCGACAATTACCCCACTCCGGCGCAAGATGGGAATAGGGGAGAAGCCGCATCATGCGCAGGAAATGCAAACACATCACCGTAGCCGTCACCGAGGAGCAGTACCACCGAACCCGTCTTCTCGCCGCCGAGTTCGACACCACTGTCACCAGTCTCGTCGCCTACCTGCTCGACCGCCTACCTGACGCCCTCCGCCGCGCCCACTACCCAAAATCCCAACCGGCAAATTCCGATACGCCAACCGAAAGCCAAAAAAATCGTACTCAAACTGTGCAGCCACCTAACACGCAATAACTCAGCAGCCTACACACGATTCCCACCCGCCATACTATGGCAGTATCCGAGTATCGTTTCCGTAAGTACCTGTATTTAAACGACTTGAATTGGAACCAGTTGCCGTCTGCTGCCCGTTGTGCTCCCCGGTCCCGGCCGTCCATTATCCTCGTACTCAATGCGCATCATCGCCGGAACCTATCGCTCGCGAAGACTCGAAGCGCCGCCGGGCCTGCGCACGCGGCCCACCAGCGACCGCCTGCGCGAGACACTCTTCAACGTGCTGGCTCCGCGGATTGCCGGCGCGATATTTCTCGATCTCTACGCGGGCTCGGGCGCAGTGGGACTGGAGGCGTTGAGCCGCGGCGCCGCTCGCGTGACGTTTGTCGAGCGCGCGCCTGCGGCCTTGAAAGTTCTGCGCAAAAATCTGGAACAGCTGGGAATCACAACTGGATTTGAAGTGCGTGCGGAGAGTGTGGCGGCGTTTCTCCGCTTCGCCGCGAAGTTCAGTCCAAAACCAGAACGGCACGAAGTGCCAAAGCCAATACCGCACGAAGTGCCAGAACGCTACGATGTGGCATTCCTCGATCCGCCGTACGACGACCTCGAAGAGTACGCAGTCACACTGGGAATGCTGGGACGAAACCCCGTGTTTCTCGCGCCTGAAGCGGTGATTGTTGCCGAGCATCGCCGCAAACAAAAACTCGAGGAGCGCTACGGCTGCCTGCGCCGCACGCGCCTGCTCGAGCAGGGAGACGCCGCGTTGAGCTTCTACGCTGCCGAACTCACCCACCAGGAGTGAGCGCCGCCAGACGGCGCGATCGCGGAAAACTCATCACCATCTAGAGTGGTGGGTCAGTTTGGAATTGAGTGGATTTGGTGGCGACGGCGTATGGTTTCCACGACGGCGCCGATCAAAGCGTATGTTGCGGCGTTTGCGAAGAGGACCGTATACAGGCCGAGTGGGTGATGTCTCACAAGAGCAATCGGGCAGGTCAAGCAAAGGATGGTGCCGCCAACACCGCCTACCAGATTCTGGTGGGTAGTCATGGTGTAGAGCGCCCAGAAAGCGACAACAATCGCACCCGCGACGGCCCATATGGCGATTCTGGTTTTCACGTTACAGTTCCCTTGACCTTGCACAGCAATGATCCCACCATCTCTCCCAAATGCCAAACAGGGCACCCCTATGCTATCCAATACTTATGTTGAGGGGATAATTGCTGGCCCCATGCCGGGAAAACCGGCACCCACACCTGTGAGCGCAGTCACTTTCAACCGCATTGACACAGAACAAAGTAAGAGGATAATGGCCGAGCGAGGAATTTCGTGCCGTTTCATGCGGTGTACGGAGGGGAACGTGAAAAGCGCAGTAAAGATTCAGGCTTTCGCGGCTCTGGTTCTGCTGGGGGCGGGCGCGTATCTGGCGGGTTGCAAATCGGCTCCCGAGCTGACCCAGGATCAAGCCAAGGCAATGATTCAAGCCAGGTACGATCAGGATCCCGGATCGAGTTTCCATGTTGTGGTTGACGATTCCGGCATGCAACAGGGGGTCCAGGCGAAATACTGGGCGGGAGTCAAACGCTATCCCAACGGCTACTGGGGCGACTTCAAGCTGAGCCCCGATGGAGCAAAGCTTGTGAAGCTCGCCAGCGGCGGCGACACCATCCAGTGGCGGCCCGACAGCCCGAGCGATCCCCAATACGTGGTCACCCTGACGACTCTGGCGCCAGTTAAGCACCAGGCTCGCGATATTGGAGACGTAGAGACTCTGTCCGACAAGAGATCCGTGCGCTTTACCGAAGATGCCGATCTCAGCAGCCTGCCTGCGCCTTTGCGCAGCATTGCGCAAAATCCCGGCAACGAACTGAGTACGCAGCGCGTGGCGAATTTCACTCTCGTGAACGGAGCCTGGACGCTCGAATCGGTTCAGTAGCAGAGAGTACAACACATCTCGAAAGCGGCTGGCCGGATACAGATCGCATCCGGCCAGTTCTTTTGTGTGTCACGAATTCTGAGAGCTTATTGCTGTGGAGATCCGGAGGGCGCGCCACTCGGGGGCCCAGAGGGTCCACCGGGCGCGGGTCCGCCCATCATGCCGCCCACATTGACTGCTGTTGCGGTGAAGATCCCGGCTTTCAGAGCTCCTTCCACGCGAATCGTATCGCCGACCTGAATATCGGCGAGGGTGACGGGGTCGCGGCGGCGGCGAAATGTTGTATTCTCGTCGGCCACGACGGAGTGAGGAGCGTTGTCGAGCTCTCCGGCGAGGGTGATAGTTGTTCCTTGAATCGCTGTTACCTTGCCTGCCAGCCAGGTTTTGCCGAAGTTGGCATCCATTTCATGCATGCGTTCGGCGGTTTCGGCATCGAGCAGCGTCACGCGCATGGCGTCCACCGACTTTGCCGAATCGTCCACATCGCCGGCGGCCCGGATCATGTCGCCGATCTTGATGTCGGTGGGCTTGATCTGCGGCGGAGGAGTGCGGTCTCCATTGTTGCGGCCATAACCGCCCCACCCCTGCTCACCACCGCCGCCACCAGAACCGCGCATGCCGGCCGGTTGCTTCATCATGCGTGTGTCGGCGCTGAAATGGACGGTGTAGAGCTCGCCCGCGTCGGTCTTGATGGTGTAATGATCCGCGGCAACCGCAGTGACCGTTCCCATCACACCGCGGCGCATCCCGCCACCCATACCATTCCCGCGCTGACCCCAGCCGCCATTTCCACGGCCGGAGTTCTGGCCGGCGGCCGGAGCAGAACCGGAATCCTGAGCAGCAGCAATAGTGAACGCCATCAATGCGAGGACGGCAAAACGAAAGCGGGTCTTCATCCAAGCTCCCTGGGCGGCGCGAAAGCCAGCCCATCAGTTAGACGATTGAGAATGGGCCGAAGACGACGGAGAGGCCGACTGCGGGTTCGCCGACCCTTCAGTTGTGCTGCTCGGCAAGCAATTGCTTGAAGGCGGCATTCGCGCGAAGGCTTGCGAACTCGGCGTCGGCTTCAACCTTCTTGCGTGTGGTGAAACCTTCGTCCAGGGCCATCCGCAGGTACTGGAGGGCGCAATCCACGAAGCCAGCGTGTGCGCAACCTGCCGCCATGTAGTAGTTCATGGCGCCGCGCTCGTGAATGCCCGACGGATCTTGAACCGTGGGGCCATCGTGGTCGGCAAAGATTTGCGGATCGATGGCAAGAGCCTGCTGATAGATCTCCCATCCCTTGTTGTATCTGTGTTGAGCGAGAAGATTCGTGCCGTAGTTCTTCAGGATGATTGCCGATCGCGGTTCGAGCTTAAGCGCCTTGCGGTACATGTGATCAGCCTGGCCATAGAGCTTCATGGAGGCGTAGACCGCGCCCAGATTGTTCAGCACCTGCGCGCTTTCAGGATCGAGCTTGAGCGATTCCTTGTAGCAGCGGCTCGCGTCACCGTCGTTGAACATCATCTGGTAAGCAAGGCCCATCTTGCTCCAAATCCCGGCGGTCATCCGCGGCGATTTGGTGTAAGCGGCGATGGCTGCCTGGTAGCGCTGATGCGCGAGCAACGAATCGCCAATTTGCTCCGGCGTGGGAGAGGCATTCGATGTGGCTACGGACGCTGACGACGGAGCTTGGCTTGCGCCCGCCGTACCCTGCGCCTGGCACACGCCGAGTAAAGTTCCGACCAAGGGGAGGACGAGAACCCAGCGGCTTGCCTTCAGCCCGCGCATGATCCCTCCTGACGTGCCAGGCGGATTCAACTTTCCCTTGAGAGAGGGGGGAATCCTCTCACGCATCTTCCACGGCAATCTTGACCTCCATTAAAGCACCAACCCGCATGCGGAAAATAGCCCCTTGGGGTTACCGCGGGGTTAAACCGGCGGATCAGGGTCTCGATTCACAGCTTCGCAGGAGGGCTCGAAGTGGCAGCGGCGCGGGCGCCCAATCGAGTGGGTCAAGGGTTTATAAGAAGATTTAAGTTAATGATAATAAATAGTTTAACTTGATTCTCCAACCAGTCTTTCCATCAGCGTGTCGAAATCCTCCAACCTCCCGTACTCGATGATGACCTTGCCCCGGCCGCTATGGTCCTCAATCGTTACTCGAAGGCCGAGCGCTCTTTGCAGCTGCTCCTGCGCGTCCCGCACATTCGGATCAACAAGCTTCTCCGCCTTCGGCTCTTTTTTGGCTTTGCGGCTGGGGTCAATGAGGCCCTGCACGTAGCTCTCGGTCTGGCGCACGGACATGGAAAGCGATGCGATCCGCTGCGCTGTCTTTTCCATCTCTTCGCCGTTCTCGAGCGCCAGCAGCGCGCGAGCATGGCCGAAGGAGAGTTCGCCGGTCTCGACGCGCGTTTGCACACCAGTTGGTAACTTCAATAAACGCAAAAAATTAGAGACTGTTGCGCGATCTTTCCCTGTGCGTTGCGCCATCTGTTCCTGGGTCATATGGAACTCGCGCGCCAACCGTTCGAAGGCCCGAGCTTGCTCCATCGGGTTCAGGTCTGCGCGCTGCAGGTTCTCGACGATGGTGATCTCCATCGCTTGTTCGTCGGAGACCTGGCGGAGAATCGCGGGAACCGTGTTTTTCCCGGCAAGTTTCGAGGCTCGCCAGCGGCGCTCACCGGCAATGAGCTGAAACCGGCCATTGGCCAATGGGCGCACCAGGACAGGCTGCACTACGCCGTTCGCCGCAATCGAGGCGGCCAGCTCCGCCAGTTGCTCCTCGTTCACGTGCGAGCGCGTCTGGAACGGGTTCCGCTCGATCTGGTCGATTGGGATCTCGCGCGGCCTGCCGCCTTCAGTTTCGCCAGCAGGAACAGACGCGGGACGTGGGATCAACGAGTCGAGGCCTTTGCCTAGGGCTCGGCGCTTGGGGTCGGGAACGGCAACATTTGTCATCGAAGGTCCTTCATTGAATCATTTCCTGCTCGGCAGGCGGTCTTGCCGTCGGATATTGGATTGCGACGCAGCGACCTGCCGGGCAGACGGCGCTGAGCGCGATTGATCGGCACGGCTTCCGAGTCACGAAGACTGTGAGTAGGCCTCATTGGAAGAGGTGCGTACTGGCGCAACCGATTTTCTTTCGGCTGCTTTCGGGCTTTCTATCTGATTGCGCGCCAGAAACTCGCCCGTCATCTCAAAGTAGGCCTCTGTGCCACGCGAACGAGGGTCGTAGAGCGCGACCGGTTTTCCATGGCTCGGAGCCTCAGCCAGACGGACATTCCGGGGAATGACTGTGCGGTAAAGAATCTCTTTGAAATACTCGCGGAGTGTCTGCGTCACCTGCTGCGCCAGATTGGTGCGGTCGTCGTACATGGTCAGCAGCACGCCCTCGATCGTCAAATCAGGGTTATAGGCCGCGCGAACGCGCTCCAGGGTCGACACCAGCTCCGAAATGCCTTCGAGAGCAAAGTACTCGGCCTGCAGCGGCACGATCAGCGTCTGCGCGGCGCAAAGAACGTTCAGGGTAAGCAGATCGAGAGCCGGGGGGCAATCGAGGAAGATCAGGTCATAGCTGGTTTCGATCGGCTCAAGCGCGCGGCGCAGACGAATGGCCCTGTCCTCGGCGTCAGCCAGCTCAATATTGATGCCGGTCAGGTTCTTCGAGCCCGGGAGCAACCACAGCCCGTCCACCAAGGTCGGAAGAATGGCCTGTTCTGCCGGGCTCCCGCCAGCGAGCACATCGTAGATGGAATGGCGGTCGTCATCGCGTTGCACGCCGAGCCCGGATGAGGCGTTGGCCTGCGGGTCGCAGTCGATGAGGAGGATCTTGAGCCCCTCCAGCGCGAGGCAAGCCGAGAGGTTGATGGCGGTGGTCGTCTTGCCGACGCCACCCTTCTGATTGACAATTCCAACGATCTTTCCCATGGCATTCCAGAGTAAAGGGAAATGGCGCGTTGCGCATGGGGGTTTGTGTTGTGGGAAATTCGGCGCGGTTGTGGAAAGCGCCAAATGGAGAGGTCCGAAACTTTGAGCAAGCTCTTGTGGAGCAAGCGCTTTGGCACTCAGAGGAAGATTGTGCTTTGGCGAGGCAACACATGCCGAATGGTGGAAAACTTTTGTATAGAGAAGCAGATTTATAGGGATTTTTGGGGGCGGTACCGCTTTCGGCACTAGGGTTCGAATTGGGTTGAATGAGGTCGAGTTCCACGTGGAACGAAGCCACGCGGAGGAAGGTGCTCATAACCGTGTTCCACGTGGAACAAAAGCGGTTGAATATCGGAAAATACCGGCAGTGGCCAAAGCTCTGCGACAGAACTACTCGCCCGCCTCTTGTGCCATAAATCAGCAGGATCAGTGGTCATTGGACCCGCTGACCACACGTAAAACGTGGCGCTGGCTCGCCGCGCGGTTCCGAGGTGCGCCTCATGACGTCGGCCTGCGGGTCCCCTTAAGTACGTTTTTTTCGGAAACTCGCTCGGATTTGTAGATCAGGGCTCGCAACGAACTGCATGTGAAAACCCGCATTTCTTTAGCCGGGAAGGAAGGAGGGAAGCTTTAGCCTCCCAAATGAGGCCAAAGGACGTGAAGAACGATTATCGGCGAAAACTGGTTACCGAGGCACAGGCCAAGAGTCGTATCAAGCTACAGAAGGGATTCGTCGGCCGAGTACGAGCACTCGGTCAACGGCGAATGGCAGCACGACCGGTTCGCTCCACGAGATCTGTGCTCCCGCCGCAGCCTGTAAAGTCGCGAGTTCCGCGCGGGTCGTCATCAGCGCCAGCCAGCCCTGTGGCACGAGCAGCCGGACAGCTTCCGCAACCGCCTTCGGCATCTTGTCTACTGCGCGCATCGTGGCGCAATCAAAGACGGTGCGAAGCACTTCGGCTCGTTGCGCGTGGATCTTGGCCTCGATTCCGAGGATGCGCACAACCTCTTGTAAAAACGCCGCCTTCTTGCTCTGCGATTCGGCAAGGGTCACAACGATCTCCGGCCGGCAGAGCGCGATGGGAATTCCGGGCAGCCCCGCGCCCGATCCAAAGTCGAGCAAGGTGCTAATTCCCAGCGGCAAGTTACGAGCAACTGCAATCGATTCAATGAAATGCCTTGAAAGAATGCCCTCTTCGTCGCGAACCGCGCTTAGGTTGAGTCGCGCATTCCAGCGAAGAAAGAGCGAAATGTAAGCCTCGAACTGGCCTGATGTCTCGTCGTCCAGTGGAGCCAAACCCGCCATTGTCAAAAGCCGATTGAGTCTTGCACTTGCCTCGCCCGCGCCCATCGATCAATTTCCGCGCTGGGGACTGTCCCCAGGTTGATCCGCTGGCGCGCTCGCAGCGCATTCGACCTGCTTCGGCTGCCACTGCTCGGCTGCCTCGATAAACGCAGAAAAAATTGCCCGCGAGAACTCGCTTTGCGCGTAGGTCCGCTCGGGATGCCACTGCACGCCGAGAACGAAGTGGTCGGATGCATCGAGCTCCACCGCTTCCACCACGCCATCGCCCGGCGAGACCGCGCTGATCCGCAGATTATCGCCCGGCGTGCGAATGGCCTGATGATGGCTTGAGTTCACCTGGACCCCACCCTTTTCAATATCGCCCGCTTCCGGCGCGGGCAGAATATGACTCAATCGCGATTCCTTAGCAATCTCCACCGGGTGCGCCTGCACCACTTCGCGGCCGGGGCGATGATTCACTGCGGTCTTCAAATCCTGAATCAGCGTCCCACCGCGCCACACATTCAAATTCTGCACCCCGTGGCAAATCGCCAGAATCGGCTTGTGCAGATTGAACGCGTCCTGCAGCAGCAGCTCATCGGCTGCCGTACGCGCGGGATCGTCGTCGACGCACTCGGCCTGCCGCGTCTCGCCATAGCGCTCAGGATCCACGTCAAACTTGCTGCCAGGCAAAAGAATTCCTTCAACGCCAGCCAGCAATTTCGCCACGTGCGCCTGCGTCTCGCTGAGCGGCACCACCACCGGCTCCGCTCCCGCAGCTTTCAACGCGGCGACATACTGCGGCAAGGCGCGTCCGTTGTACTCAGGGTCGCTACTGGTAGGCTCAGGAATCGCAATGTGGACGGGCATAGTGCCAGTTTATAGCGAGTGCTGTCTGCACCGCGATTCTCTTGATGGTGCGGTTTCCGATTGGCAGTCAACCGCTCTGCTCGGAAGCTCTTATTCATTTTTGTTGACTGCCGACCTCCTGCATGTGACCGTATGCCAATGAGTACCTTCGTGGTTCGCGGTCTTCTGATCGCCTGCTTCTTTAGCGCTTCCACCGCTTATGTTCAACAGCCGAGCGCATTGAATGGCTCGCAGACATCCGCCATTGTGCCCCGAATTCCAACACCGTCTGGACCGTTTGGCATCGGCAGAATTGGATTCCACTGGATCGACTCTTCGCAGCCTGACGATTACGATCCAAAACGCTCGCGCGAGCTCATGGTTTACTTCTGGTATCCGACGGCAAAATCCGCGGGCGCGAAAGGTCAGTATTTCCCCGGCGCCGCACAAATGGATCCAATATCAGAAGTTCACAAATATATGAGTGGTGAGTTCGGTGATGCGTGGGCTGGGATGGTTTCAGGGGAAATCTCTTCGCACGCGATCGATCATGCGCCCATTGCGCACAGGCGTTCGCCTTTTCCAGTGGTCATCTTTTCTCATGGCGCGGGCGGCAGCGGATTCGAATACACGATACTCATCGAGAATCTGGTGAGTCATGGATACGTCGTGGCCAGTATTGAACACACCTACACGGCAAGTGCTGTCTGGTTCCCGGATGGTAGAGTCGTCAGCCACAACGACTCGCCTCCTGCTGGGCTCACCCAATCAGAGAATTCGAAGTGGATGAGTAACCGATTCTCAACAGGGATCAATGAGGGCGCGTCCGACGTTCGTTTTGTTATCGATCGCTTGACGCAGCTCAATCACGACAAACAGCAGTTCGCGTTGGCCGGTGCAATCGACCTGAAGCGCCTTGCCGCGATGGGTCACTCCGCAGGAGCGGAATTTGCTGCACGCGCATGCCAACAAGACTCGCGGATTCTGGCCTGCATTGATCTTGACGGAGCGATGGTGCCAATTACTGCGCTCCCAGTGTTCGATGACGATCCTGCGATGCGCCAACCACTTTTGTTTTTGGAAGCCTATCACCCGGACAATCGCATGGGTGGTTCACCTGACCAGATCGCGGCCTTCAAGAAAATCGAGCAACAGCAGTTTCAGAACCTGCGTCCTGGTTCGTACGACGTGGTGTTGCATTCTCCAGAGATAGCTCATCCGAGTTTCAGCGATGTGCCGCTTCTGTTTCATGGACAGGATGGGTATCCCGAACCGCAGGTGGCACTGCACAACCTCGATCTGATCACGCAGTTTGTTCGAGCGTTTCTTGACAAGACACTTCTCGGAGAAAAACAGCCCTTGTTCGATGGCCGTACATCACCCGACCCAGAGGCCGTCGTCACAGCTTACGGCCACTAAGTTCGGTCGCCAGTGGATCAAGGAATCGTGTTGCGGACAGGCATAGTGCCATATGAAAAGCCTTCGCGGCAGACGCATCATCGCAATAACCCAGTCGCCGCTATCAAGAAACCGAACTTCCTGGCAGGCTTAGCGAAACCAACGAATCCTGAGTCTCGCGATACGCCTGGCTACTTCGCGGGAGCAAAATAAGCTGGCAGCGCATAAATGTTCACTTGCTTAACCGAAAGCCGCACAGCGATCTTGCGCGCCTTCCCATCGCGAGCGGTGTTAGTGGCTGTAAACTGCAACACGTATTGATTGCGAATTGCGTCCGCGATGCGGGTGGCGGCGGATAATGGGTCGGGATCGAGACTGAATTCGGGGCCGCCACTCCTCTTTGCAAGGAACCTCATATTTATAAGCCCAACCATTTTTTGACTTTGGAATACATTCGCTTCTGATACCGGACACAGGTAAACCATCGGCGCGCCAGACTGCTCCATCTTGCCATAGGCTAATCCGATTGAAACGTGTGAGGCATTGTCTTCGCCGTCACTCAAAATGACCAGGGCTCTGCGCTCAAACTTGGCGTGAGCAATCACATGGTCCTCCGTCGCGACGACAGCGTCGTAGAGCGCCGTGGGGCCAACCGCCCGAAACCGATCCAAAAACGAGAAATCAACCTTCGAAACAGGAGTAAAAGGAAGGTCAAGATAGGCTTTTTCATTGAACAGAATCGCTGCGACCTCGCTGCCGTCCGGCAGTCCCTTCACGATGGTCTTGACGGCTGTGATGATCGCATCCTTGCGTTTGAAAACCGAGCCTGACGAATCGATCATGAGTACAAGCGATACTGGCGAATCCGGTGAACCTAGAACTTGAAGCGGTCGCTCGGTGCGGTCTTCGAGAAGCCGAAACTCTCCTTCGTCAACCTTCTCCGGCACACCCTCTTTGTCCAGCACGAGTACGTTTAGATTGACGGATGGCCAAGAGCTATCCAGAGCGGGAGTCGCGGGAACCGGGGTCCCACCAACGTTCTGGCCAACCGACTCCTTAGTGCCGACCGCGAGTGCCAGCAGAATGATCAGTGTCCCGACCCGCAATTTGCTTCTCAATCCGATCCGCATCTGGCCTCTAACATTCCGAGATTGATTCAGGAGCCATCTTACTCTTTGATGATTGCATTGACAGCATCGCGCCGAAGCTGCACATATGCAGAGCTCTCAAGAAATCACCGCGGGAATAGTGGCTTCAGTACGCGCAGGCTCGCTCAGCATCGCTTCGATCGCTTCGCGCAAACGCTCCGTCAGCTCGCCGTTTTGGCGGACGGTCATTCCCTTGGTGTCGATGGGTTCGCCGATCAGAACTGTCAATTCGCCGGGATAGAAATGGCTGGTGTGAATGGGCAGCAGATCGTAGACGCCTTTGAGTGCGATGGGCACCAGCGGCACCTGCGCGCGAATTGCCAAGTACGCTGCGCCAGCGAGAAACGGCTTCAGTTCGCCAGTCGAGGTTCGCCCGCCCTCGGGAAACACAACCAGAGGCATTCCCGCGCGTAGCGCTTTGACCGCTCCGCCCAGGCTTGAGAGCGTGGCGTGCGGGTTCGCGATGTCGATCGGCATCTGCCCGGAGCGCAGCAAATACCAGCCGATGAATGGCCATTGCCAAAGCTCCTTTTTCGCCAGAATGCGGAACTGAAAGGGCAGCGCCGTGAACAGGACCGGGATGTCCATGTAAGAAGTATGGTTGGCGGCGTAGACCGCAACCGGATATTTTCTTGGTTTTGGACCGGCTTCTACCTTCAATTTAGAGAATGAAATTGCGACGCAGCTTCGCGCCCAGAAGCGCGCGATGCTGTGCTGCACGCGGCCGGTCTTGTCAAACAAAGAAGCCAGGAGCGCCGCACTGCCGCAGACGGCGGTCCAAAGGAAGACGATGGGCGCTTGCAGCAGATTCGACCGCCAGCGAAAAAACCGCGGCAGCGGATTGGGCCGCGTGCTCATGGTTCGGCGCCCTTCATCTCCAAAAGCCCCGCCATCAGCATGGCACGCGCTTCGCCCACAAGGTACACCGATCCCGCAACCACGGCCACGCCGCCGGCCAAGGTCCACTGCGCATTCTGCAGCGCTTCGCGTACGGAACTTGCCGCAACGGCTGCCGTTCCCGTTGCGTTCGCGGCCGCCAGCATATCCTCTTCAGCCGCGGCGCGCGCGGAGTGGATGGGCGCAAGAATTACGCGGTCGAAGAGCGGAAAGAGAATCTGCGCCATTTCCGCGAGCGGCTTGTCGCGCAGGCAACTGAAGATGAGGACTCGAGGGCTACGCCCTTCAAGAATGCTCCTGAGGCCCGCGCGCAGCGCCCAGGCGCCGGCCGGATTGTGGGCCACGTCGAGCACCCACTCGACATCGCCGACAGTCATCCGCTCCAGGCGTCCGGGCCAGCGCGTGCGGCGAATACCCAGCTCGATGACGGCGGGAGGTATGTTGAATCCATGGCGCTCGGCCAGCTCCACCGCCGCGGCGATGGCCAGCGCAACATTTCTCTGCTGGTGCGCGCCAGCGAGCGGCGAATCTACCTTGACCGGCGTGCCCAGCGCCCTCACCGTGTAGCTTCCCTTGGTTTCCGTGGCCGGCATGTAGTCAACCGCGCTCACCCCGCGCACCCCGAGCTTGGTTGCCACCTCGCCCAGCACCTGGTTGGCTTCAGGATGCTGCGGCAGCGTGATCATGGTCCCGTCGCGGCGCAGGACGCCTGCCTTCTCGCGAGTAATGGCCGCAATCGTCGGGCCCAGCCACTCCATGTGGTCAAGCGAGATGTCCGTGACGATCGAGAGCAGCGGATCGACCACGTTGGTCGCATCCAGGCGGCCGCCCATGCCCACTTCGAGCACGGCGATCTCGACCTTTCTCTCTGCGAAATAGAGAAACGCGAGCGCTGTCAGCATCTCAAAGTAGCTGGGCTGCTGCGGGAGGAGCTTCCGCTCTTTCACCATTTGGTCGGCTTTATCGGAAACAAGAAAGAAAAGCCGGGCAAAGTCGTCGTCGGCAATCTCCGTGCGGTTCACGCGGATGCGCTCGTTCGGCTTCTCGAGATGCGGTGACGTGTAGAGCCCCACGCGCAGCCCAGCTTCGGTCAGGATCGATGCCAGCGTGGATGCCGTCGACCCCTTGCCGTTGGTTCCCGCAATCAGCACCGAGGGAAAACGCCGCTGCGGATTGCCCAACGCGCCCAGGAGAAGCCGGACCTCGTCGAGCGAGAATTTGCGCCGCGGCTGGCCGGCGCGGACATAGAGCTCCGGCGCCATGGCCTTCAACTGTTCGATCGCGGCGGCGTAAGACATACGAAAGTTCAGTATAAGAGTGCGATCGAGGGCCCGTTCTGGTGCCGTCGCACGCATACTCAGTTCGTTCTCCTGCTGTGGAGGAACCGCTCGCTGTAAGCTGCTCGAATAGCAGACGTTTGCGCTTGCACCCACACAAAGCTCACGCATTCCACAGGCTTTCTGGCGGCCTTTGTGGGAGCCATGGAAAAATGCGGACGGCACTGCCCTGTCGCGCACTGGTTATCCAAATCTCCGTTTCTCCACAGCCCCGTTTTAGAAAACGCGTACCCATCTGAAACCCGCGCCCAGACGCTATTTCGTCTCTATTCCCACTTTTCCTACCTCACCTACGGGTGCTTCTGGTTTTCTTTTATATCTCTCTATACTTATCCACCCTCGTCCTTGAACCGCATCAGGCAAGGAAGTCCACGAAGATCGACCCTGCACGCCTCCTGTCCCCCGAAGACGCGTAGTCCCTGTTTTCTTGTTCCCTTGGTTCCTTGTTCTCCTCGGTCCCTGTATTTCAGAGATGCACCCCTGTTTTCCACGCGCCTTTTCTATTGGAGATAGCTACAATCAGGGTGGTGAAATGAGACCGTTTCCGTGCGTCCGCAAGCTGTTGTACAGTGGGGGCATAGGGGACGCGGCTTTGAGTGCTGGGGGATAAAATGCCAGGGATTCAGACGGAAGCCGAAAAGCCGGCCGGGCAATCAACGGCTCAGGGGGCAGCAATGGAAATTACCGTAAGCCGCCAGGATCTGGTGAAGGAACTCACGGCAACGCAGAGCGTCGTGGAGCGCAAGACCACGATTCCGATCCTGTCCAATTTCCTCATCGAGGCCGAAGACGACCGCCTGAACATCACGGCGACCGATCTCGACCAGGCCATCCGCACCAGCACTGCCGTCAAGGTCAAGAAGCCGGGTTCCTGCACCATTCCCGCGCGCAAGCTTTACGACTACATCAAGCTTCTGCCCGACGGCGACATCTCGATCAAGCTGCTTGAAAACCACTGGGTGCAGATCAGGAGCGGCCGGTCGAACACGAAGATGGTCGGCATGGCGCGCGCCAACTATCCGCAGGTTCCCGAGTTTCCGACCGTCGCTGTCACTAGCATTTCGATTGCGGCGCTGCGCACGGTTATCGCCCGCACCATCTTCGCCATCTCGAACGAAGAGTCGCGCTACACGCTCAATGGCGCGCTGCTCATCCTCAAGGCCGAGTCGCTCGCGATGGTTGCCACGGATGGCCACAGGCTCTCGTTTGTCGAAAAGCCCAACGAGACACTCGAAGGCATCAGCGGCGAAAAGCGCGTGCTTGTTCCGCGCAAGGCCCTGCAGGAGCTGCAGGTGCTTCTGGCCAACACCGACTCCGAAAGAATCGAATTCGCCGACGACGAGCACACGCTCTTCTTCCGCATCGGTCATCGCACGTTGTCGAGCCGCAAACTTACCGGCCAGTTCCCCAACTTCGAGGCTGTGATGCCACGCGACAACACCAAGTTCGCCGTGGTGAAGTCGAGCGAGCTCTCCGCCGCCATTCAGCGCGTGGCGCAGTTTGCCGATGAGCGCTCAGGCGCCATCCGCATGAGGCTCGAAGACAACGAACTAAAAATCAGTGCCAATTCGAACGAATCCGGCGAGAGCGAAGACACCATCGACACGCCGTACTCAAGCGAAGCCATCGCCGTGGGATTCAATTCCACGTACATTCTCGACTTCCTCAAGGCCCTCGACAACGCGGGTGAAGTGCGGCTCGAGTTCAAGGACGCGCAGTCGGCTGGACAGATGCGCCCCGAAGATCCTGACGCGGAATATAAGTACCGCTACGTGCTGATGCCGATGCGGATCTGATGCGAACACGAAGGAACAATGGCCACAGTAGGCGTCGTCATAATTGAACCCGTAAGTGCCGAGGTGTTTCATGGAGACGCATACGATCTCTTTACGCGCGTTCCTGGAGATTCGGTCGACCTTATCATCACCAGTCCTCCCTATTGGGGTCACCGCGAGTACGAGCTCGGACACAACTGGAAACTGTTCAATGACATCCCCCGTGTCCGAGAGATTGGAAGTTCAACTCAGGGATACGACTGGTACCGGAAATCCGGGGGCGTGCTTGGTTTGGAGCCGTACCCGGAATGGTATGTCGCCCATTTGGTGGAGATCTTGGAAAGGGCAAAGAGCTGCCTCAGAGCAAGCGGGAGCATGTGGATCAACCTCGGAGACACATACTTCGCCAGATGGAGCAGTATGCGGAACAGTGGTAGGCAGGGGCTTTCAGACGAGGGAAGATTTCGACGGAAGACGCCGCTGGGTGAGTTCAGGCAGGAGAAGCAGTTACTGCTTATCCCAGCCCGTTTTGCCATTGAGATGCAACAACGCGGTTGGATTCTCCGGAATGACCTCATATGGTACAAGCCCAACGTAACGCCCCGCCCTGAAGGTGATCGTCTGAAGCTTGCACATGAGCACTTTTTCCATTTTGTAAAGAAGCAACCGACGGGACGCCCAAAGTATTTCTATGATGGGAGCCATGTCGAGGACCGGCACAATGACGTTGTCGTCGTGAATGCTGCGCCTGGTGAAAATGGCCATTCTGCCACATTTCCGAGAGACCTAATTAGGCCCAGGATTTTGAGCTCTTCTCCTCCGGGAGGACTTGTACTGGATCCGTTCTCGGGGACTGGGCGGACGCTGGAGGTTGCACTTGAGCTCGGTCGTTACGCGATGGGTTTTGAACTTCAAGGAAAGTACGCCGCTCAATCGCGGGCAAAAATCTTATGCCGGAAAACAAATCGAAGCCAAAAACGACTCTCGGCATAGCGCCGACAGGCAACTACGTAAGTGAATGGCTGGGCCACCGGCTGTTTCCCATCGTTCGGCTAGATGTTACTTCATTCGAAGGGAGCGAATTTGGAACCTGCCCCTTCCTTTCGGATGCACTTAAACGAAAGACCCCCTGCGTGAAGAATGAGAACTCCTTCGGCGTGTGTACAGTAAACACGTTTAGCGGATCTGCCCAACAAGACTGGCTTGCCTGTCCCTACCGGGTAATCTCGAGCGACCTCGTGAAAGTGGCGTGCCAGCGCATTTTTGGGATTAAAAGAAAAGAATTGCCGAATCCCGTCCCCGCACCCATACTCGCGGCCGCTCCTGAGCGCGAAAAATTCAAAGCAGAGGTTCAGGCAGCCGGTGTTGGGTATGTATTCTTTCAGGCTAAGCTCGGAGGTGAGATTTCGGTAATCTCCACTCCGCAGTCTCCGGAGCTCTCATTCGACGTCACATTGGTTGAAGTTATGCCTGCTGCGCACGGGTTCAAGATCGAGCGATACGGAATCTTCGAGATTCAAACCATGGATTTTCACGGATCCTATCGTGCGGCGGTCAATAACCTTCGGGACGCATTGCGACTACATGGGCGAGGATTTCCTTCCTCACTCAAGGCAAATATTGAATGGGCCGCAAAAGGGGTCGAGGGTCCTAACATCGCGAATGTTTTCAAGCGGACTTTTTATCAGATTCTGATGAAGTTTCAATTGGCAAAGCAGGGAGCCGCAGCAGGAACAGTTCTTGCGATCCCAAGGTCTGTGTGGGACAGTTGGCAGCCGTTTCTCGGAGCACCGGAACTTGTCAAAACCAGCGGTGATGCTTTTCGCATCAAGGCCGTGGATGCGTTCTCAAGCACAAATGAAAGCACGAACGCATACATCTGCGTCTTTGATCTTGATTCTGCTGCTGAGGGACCAATCAGCCCTGTAAAAGTGCAATTCTTCATCCGGGTCGACGCCGAAGAGCTGGCGCATCACGCATTCAAGGTTGTTCCGGCTGGCATGCTAAAGTCCATCTCCGAGTCAGATTCAATCCTTCTCAGAATCAAAGAGAGGCTAGCGAGCATTTGGCCGGAAATAGCTTAAGGCTTGGAAAACGGATATCCGCTACGTGCTGATGCCGATGCGCATCTGACGATCAAAGCTTTCTATCATCTCTACTCTCAAAAGCCACCCGACGTGATGGCTTTTGACGTTGATTGGTTGTGTGCACCTGGCGTGAAATCGGCGCCAAATCTTGGCGCACAATATGTCTATATCTACCTTTTCTAGTTAGACTTACCTCTTGTGCGGCATCCCCTTCTGGCGGCCCGGCATCCCTATTAAGTGGGAACGGTGAGCTCGGATGGAAAGGGCCGGAATGCTCGCCGCAAGTCGTCGTAGCAGTACATAACTTACCTATGCGACATTCATTTCGTGCACATATTGTCTATCTCGAAAATACAATTCAATCAGTCAGAGAACATCTCACTAAACGGGGCCTCAAAGTAGACGAGGTCGAAGATCTCGAACTGCAACTTACTCTCGCCGAGAGCGCTCTTGAGCATTACCACAAGGCGTATGCGCTCGAACTAACTATTTCCAGCGCGAATCCACCTCACGGCCCCGGCGCTGATTCGAGCGACGCCGAACGTGATGCGAAAAGCGGAAAGGGTGAAAAGAAGAAAGAAGGCCCACCCGAGGCACGCCACACAAGGAAGTGGGCTCGCGTGGCGCTGCCCTTCGGCATTTCCGCAGCGCGCATATTGCATGCAATGAGCGGCAGCGTGCTGGACTCGATCCAGTCCGCATTGACGCCTCAGCTCGCGGAGCCGCAGCTTCTCCTGTGCAGCGCGCACTCGATCAATCGGGCACATTACCCATTCAACAGGTACTGAGCTCGACTCCGCGCCGCTGGCTTCTGTTCACCAGACGTTTGCTGCCCCTTCGGGCTGCAAGATAGTATGGATTCATCGGCTGCCAAGGTCGCGCAGGCCCGCATTCCACGCCTGCGCCGTGCATCCCCGCAAACTTGGCAGACGTCTGGGCGGACTCAATCCAACGATGAAAATCCACGAGTATCAAGCAAAAGCAATCCTGGCGAAGTATGGCGTCGCTGTGCCCAAGGGCGAAATGGCGAACACGCTCGAAGAAGCCAACGACGTGGCGCGCAAGCTGTTTGCCGAGGGCTCCTCGGGCGTGGTGGTGAAGGCGCAGATTCACGCCGGAGGCCGCGGCAAGGGCGGCGGCGTCAAGGTTGCGCGCACGCGCGAGGACGCCGAACTGCACGCAAAAAACATTCTCGGCATGCAATTGGTGACGCACCAGACCGGGCCGCAGGGGCAGAAGGTGCAGCGGCTGCTGATCGAGGAGACGGCGGCGATC
>JBAWFY010000166.1:0-5006 GCA_049592335.1 Occallatibacter sp. | reverse complement strand
CTCCTGCGGGTGTCGCACCCAGGTTCGGCGCAAGGTTCACGCTCACAAAGCCGTCCGGCGCGATCGTTAGCGTCATCGAGTCCGCGGCTACAGCCTGGCCCGCCGCGGTCGTAAACCCCGGCCAGCTGATCACCAGTGTTCCCGCGCCCGGCTGTCCATTCGCCAGATACACCGTCCCCTGCACGGTCGTCGTCGTTACGCCCTGCGACCACGCCATCGCCGCCAGCCAGATCGCGAGCAGACAAACCGCAATTCCGCGGCCCATCCACGCGCGCGTCCGCAAACTTTCTTTCTTCATGAGCTTCATTCCCATCGCGTCCTTCTTCCTGCCGTATTTCCTCAGTCCCTCAGTCCCCAGCTCGATCACGCAACCTTCTGTTCCGCCGCTCCATTCGTGCTCTGCGCCGCCGTCCCCTTCGCCTTCCCGTCTTCCTCCTCATCCCACTCCGGCTCCGACGCCAGCAGCTCCGCCCAGCTCGGCCCCTCCCGTTTCTTCTTCTTTGCCTCTTTGCCCGCCTTCTTTTTCTCGATCAGCGAAAGCATCATCTCCGTCCCGCGCACATCGCCGTCCTGCGCTTTCTTCACAATCTTCTCGGCGAGCGTCTCGCTGTTGGCCTTCACCACCGCTTTTACCGCGTGGCGCAGTTGCTTCCGCGCTCCCTTGTAATCCTCAAGATTCTTCGGGATCGTTAGTGGCGTTGCCGCGTTCCCGGTCTTCTTTGATCCCGTTCCGTTGCGCGGCTTAGAACCTTTCTTGCCCGGTCCGTCTGTGTGCTGCTCGTTGTCGCGATTGTTATCCGCTTGGCTTCTGCCCATTCCCCCACCCCTTGGCTCCCGATCCGCGCCTCCGCTTCCTTCCTCGCGGAAAATCGAAAAGGGGCAACTCCCTTCCGAGTCGCCCCCTTCCTGCAGCCTGCTCACTCTCACCGAGTTGAGCACTCCAGCCCACGCTCGCCGATCGAAGAATCCGGAAAAGCTCCCTCCGCTTTTCCGGCTGTAGGATCAGTTTCGGTACGAATGCCCTTAGCTTACCCAATTTGCCCCGAATTACCGGCAAACGATTTTTTCTACGTTGTACCAAAGTTTTTTAAGCACTTAGCCGCGTCTACGCACCCCTCACCGTTTGACAAACAGGGGTCAGGATCATGGATCAAAAAAGCGACACGGAACGAGGGAACAAGAAAAACCGGGGGCCGGGATCAAAACGGCAGGGAACAAAGGAACTACGGCGCCTGGCGGCTGGGCTGCACAGTTGCACAGTTTCTGTGCCAGTACGCCACTTCGTCTGCAGGCGATTGCATGGCATCGAGTTGCGAGCAGCACAGTTGCACAGTCTGTTTTTGCGCTGCGATTGAGGTTTTGCATTCGGCAACGCGGACGCGGAGCTGGAAACTGGCGGCGTCGTTCTTACGGCTGACGGCGATGTTTCTCATGGTTGCGGCTCCGTTCCGGCGCGAGTTGACTGCCCTTTGTGAGAAAAAAACAGGGACCGTGGACCTTTGTCCCACAGTCCCTTAGTTCCTATATACGCGCTCGCGCGAAATAATCGGCAAAACTTTCCAATGAAAGTTATCCTTCTCTCCTGGGTGAACGGAGCTATCGCATCCTCACCTAACAAAGGTGCGTGTCGATGAAGCAGAATTTCGCCGCATTGGTTCTCGGTGGCACCGGGCAAGTCGGCAGCGCGGCCGTCGCAGAGCTGCTGGCCATTCCCGAATGCCGTGAAGTGGTCATGGTCGTCAGAAAACCGATTGCGGCGCAATCGCGGGTGCGCGGCGTCGTTCTCGATACCGGCGCTGCCGATTTCGCCGAGCGCACGGCCGCTCTTGCCCGCGAAGTCTTAAGCCAGGGCCCCGCCAGCGCGGTCAGTTGCGTGGGAGTCGGTTCCGGATCGACGCGCTGGAGCGAGGAAGATTTGCGGCGGCTTGAGCTCGGCGTGGTCGGCGCCTTCGCGCGCGGATGCCACGACGCCGGAATCGCCCAGTTTTGCCTGCTCTCCGCGGCAGGCAGCACGCCCCGCAGCCGCATTCGCTATGCCCGCGTCATGGGCATGAAAGAAGACACCGTGCGCGGCATCAGATTTACGCGCCTCGCCATCTTTCGCCCCGGCATCATCGTGGGCAACGCTCATACTCCGACATGGGCCGGTTGGTTGGGAAAATTTGTGCCGGGTCCATTCGGCAGCATCGATCAGCGCATTCTCGGCCGCGCCATCGCTGCGGAGATCGCTCTGCACAGTCAAGAATCCGGTGAAGTTTCCCGCGAGAATGCAGCCATGAAAAAACTGGCCGCGCAGCTACGCTAGCGTGACTATGGAATTGGCTCGGAGCCGAATGAGAGGCTTCTCTCTCCCCTTCACGGCCTCCGGATCGGTTCCCGGCACTCGTGCTAATGATAGGATATGACAACATTTTCGGCCGCCAAAAGAGAGAGACCGGGGCACCCGCCAGGTCTAAAGATGTCTCCTCAATTCACCGACAGCGAATTTCTAGTGATGCTATGACAGAGTTGATGGCGCCATCCCGATGACGGTCCATGATTGTGCCGGGATGGCTCGCGGCGTGACTGGCTAGGAGGCCTTTAACGGCAGTCTTCATTGATTCGTTCCATTGCTTACCCGCGTGCCTAAAAACTTCGCCCATGCGATCAGACCATTTCTTCCTTGCATTCTTGAATTTCGGACTCGAGCTGACATCCACGCCGAATGTGTTTAAGAAGAGGTCCCGATAGGACGCGGGGTCGTATAGGTCCTCGATTTCAGATTCGCCCTTAAGGTCGAGTGCGGAGGCGTAGGTGATGTCGCCGACCGCGAGGATGCCCTGAGAGGCGGCCTTCGACGCGGCGGCCCTGCCCGCGCTATCGCAATCCAAGAATGCATGACAGGTGCAAAGCAACGCATCCTTGAGCAACGCCGCCTTGTAGGACAGATTTGAGCCGCCATCGAGCGTCTCGATGGCGAGCTTGCGAGACGCGAAACATTCGGCGAGCTTAGTCGACCTGTGGGCCAATATGGCCTGAAGAGCGGTTCTGTCCTCATCACCCTCGACGATCAACACCACCTCAGCGAGCTGAAGATTGTCTGATGCCCTTACGCCGAGCACTTTTCTGACTTCGGCTACGTCAGCCGCTGGCCTAGCCGTAGCATTGCTGACAATTATGTTCGAGCTAACGCATCCGCGTTCGACAAAAAGCGGGGAGTGCGTTGTCAACACAAGTTGGTGCTTCTCACGAAGCTCACTCAGCACAGCCTTGAGCAGATGCATCGCTTCTGGGTGTAGGTGCGATTCTGGCTCCTCGATGACGATGACCAAGGTCCTTCCGCTCGCCGCCGTTTCCGAGGAGTGCCTCATCAGTGCAAGGGCAGCGAGGCTTTGAACACCGTCCCCCTTTCGCTCCAGCTCTGTCGGCGTTCCGTCGTCAATTATTACGGACACAGATCGCCGTAAGGCCTGAAATCGCTGCGCCTCCTCAATATCGAATCGTACGCTGCTTATCGCGGGCAGGAACTTCACTATGGTCTGCTTTACTGATTGGGAGAGTTTTTCAAGAAATGGCCTCTGGAGATCGGCTATGGTCCTCAAAGCAGATTTATAGGCCGGGTCTGTTTCGAGGACGGCCAGCTCTCTTTCGAGCAAAGATCGAACCACCTTTCTGGCTGATTCAGCAGTCCTTATGGCAGGTATGTACTCGACTGTCACTTTATCTCGAATGAGAGATGCAATCGTGTCGATTCTTTTGGCGAGGCTTTTCTTTGCAGTGGGCAGTTTAGTCACTGTGACGCGGGGACGTGATGGGCCGAAGATCACGTGTAGGGACAAGAATTTCTCAAAGTCAATACCAAGCACAGCGCGAAGATCTGCGGATTCGACGCCATCCAATTCGAACTCCAGCCCGAATACGGTCTCACCGTCGGGCTTGTCTACCTGCAAGTTGACCGGGAAATCACGTTCCCATGAGTAGGAATTTACTATTCTCTGCCCGCCGAGAATCACCCCCTCAGCGGTGAAACCGGTCGAGTCAGCCAGAACTTGGATAGCCAAAACCAGCCCTCGAACGAGATTTGATTTGCCTTCGTTATTGGGCCCGACCAGCACTGTGCTTCCGCCGAGGTCGATCCGCTTTGCCTTCGTGATGCTCCGGTAGTTCTCGACCGAAAATGAGATCAATCGCATTCGGCCCCCAAGACGGAAGATGCCGCTCGAAAGCTCAGCGAGTCCCGCAGCGCATCCCATTGAACTGTAGACCCTGACGATTATCTCGTCGATCCATCGCTAGTGTAAATTGCGCGAGCAAAGTGCGCAGACGCTAGCTCGCTAACTTGCTGACCCGCTGACTCGCTGCTGTAGCATTTCTCCATGCCGGTCTCGCCCCCGAGTGCTCGCCGCAAATCTTTCGCCCTCCTTCTCTGCGCGATCTTCTTTCTGCCCGCATCGACCCGCGTCTCTGCCGCGACCGTACCCTCCGCGGCCAGCCAGACAGCCGTCCACAACATCGGCCAGATCGCCGTCTCTCCCGACGGCAAGCGTCTGGCCTGGATCGAGAGCGGGGAAGTGCGCGTGGCACCTATTGGAAGCGTCGACAAGAATCAGCGCATCACCGCGGCCCATTCGCCCGACGGCTCCTGCACGGAATCCGATCCCGCGTGGTCGCCCGACTCTGCCACGCTCGCCTTCCTCTCCGACTGCGCCGATCTCGGCGGCCAGGACGATCTCTACCTCTCGCATCTCGATGGGCTGCCGCCCCAGCGCCTCACCCATCTCCACGGGTACGTGAGCGCGCCCGCATTCTCTCCCGACGGCAAGCGCATCGCTTTTCTGTACGTCGAAAACGCTACCCGGCCCGCCGGCGCACTCGCCGCCATGGACGCGCCGTCGGGCGTCATCGGTGAGGATCGCATCGAAATTCAGCGCGTGGCCGCCGTCACCGTACCCGAACCCCAGCTCTCCGGACCCGCTTTTCTCACTCCCGAGGGCCTCCACGTGTACGAGTTCGACTGGTCGCCCGAC
>JBAWFY010000165.1:0-2712 GCA_049592335.1 Occallatibacter sp. | reverse complement strand
CCCGCATCCTTGGCGCGGGCTGGCGCCAGGCGCTCACCCTGCCCGACGGCGCTCTGGAAAATACCCTGGAAAACCGCGTCGCCATTGTCCGCGTCCTCCGACTTCTGTGCCCCCGCGTCGTCATCCTGCCCTACTGGCAAGCCCGCCACCCCGACCACGCCATCACCGCCACGCTCGGCTACGACGCCTGCTTTCTCTCCGGCCTCACAAAAATCGATACCGGCTCCCAACCGCATCGCCCCTTCAAAATCGTCTACGCCAGCCTCTACGCCGACGTGCGCCCCAGCTTCATCGTCGACATCGCGCCCTTCATCGAGCAGCGCCATCAGGCCTTGATGGCGTACCGCTCGCAGTACGCGAATCAATCTGCCGGTAGCGGCCTCTTCGTTCCCGAGGAGGAGATTCGCGAACGCACATTTGCCGAAGCTCGCCATTATGGGTTGCTTGCAGGTGTTCTCTACGGAGAGCCGTTTGTGCAGAAGGAAGTCGGCCTGGTCGACGACCTCACCCTCGTGCCCGTGCAATCGATTTAGAATGGAAGCCTGAATTCTGGAGCGGAATCTCCAAGCGAATCCAATGACTCACATCAGCCGACGCCGCTTTCTTTCCACCGTTGCATGTTCGGTCGCCGCAGCTCGTCTCTCCGCGCAAACCAAAGCAGAGATCCAGGTTGCGCTCACCATTCCCTCCGAAGCTGCAGGTCCGCGCATTCCAGAGGATTTCGTCGGTCTCTCCTACGAAGTCCAGCAGCTCACCGACCCGACTTTCTTCTCAGCGCAAAATGACGGCCTCGTTCGCTCCTTCAAAGCTCTGGCGCCGAAGGGCGTGCTGCGACTTGGCGGCAATAGCAGCGAGTTTGGCTGGTGGAAGCCCACGCCTGCGTCGCCCGAGCCGGAACATCCTCAAGTCCGCGAAGTGATTGGAGAGCCAAAGGCGAAGTATTACCCTGTTACGCCGGAAGCCGTGCGCAACCTGACAGAGTTCTTACACGCCACCGGCTGGAACTGCATTTACGGCATCGGCATGGGCACAAACACGCCCGAGCGCGCCGCCGATGAAGCCGAATTCGTCGCCAAAACCCTGGGCTCGAAACTGAAGTACTTTCAGATCGGCAACGAAGCGGACCTCTTCGACCGGCATCTGCGCGACCCCAAAACGTGGTCTGTGAATACTTATCTCGACGAATGGATGGAACTCGCCAACGCCGTTGCCGCACGCGTTCCGTCCGCGCAATTCGGTCTGCCGGACGTGGCCGGAGCCATCGACTGGCTCACGCAGATCGCCAACCAATGGAGTTCTCTGAAGCATCCGCCGCGCGTTGCCGCACTCACGCATCACTATTACTTTGGCGGGCCCGCCACCAATCCCGACGTCAACATCCCCAACCTGCTCAAGCCGGCAACGATGGCTAAGGTGCAGGCCACGGCCGACACAGCCAATGCTGCCGCAGCTAAAATGGGCGTTCCTGTTCGCATGACGGAAGGCAACACCTGCTATCGCGGCGGCAAGCCCGGAGTCTCCGATGTCTTCGCGGCCGCGCTCTGGTCGGCCGACTATGCGCTCCTGCTCGCCGCGAACGGCTACACGGGACTGAACCTGCACGGCGGCACCGGAAAATCGGTAGCGAATTCGGTCGGAGGCGTTCTTCCCGGCGACACGCTGCTCACCTCCGAAGGCGCTGGCGCCGAACAGATCGCGTCGCACCCTCATCCTTTCTATACGCCGATTGCGACCTTCGGTGCGGAGTACATCCTTGAGCCCGTCGCCTACGGATTAAAGTTCGCCGGTTCGTTTGCGGGTGCAACGTTGTTCGACGCCGGCTTGACGCAGAAACTCCAGGCCGCCGGGATCAACGCTACGGCCTATGCCGCCAGGCTTGCCGACGGAACCACGGCTGTCGCCGTTCTCAACAAGGATGCGGAAAATGATCTTTCGCTGCGCGTCGATTTTGGAAATGCGAAAACTGCGCCAGCGACGATCGAAACTCTCGCAGCCCCGTCGATCGACAGTCGCGAAGCGCACATCGCTCAGCCCGAAGCCGCCGGCCAGTTAAAGGACGGAAAAATTACGATCCATATTCGCCGCGCTTCGGGCCTTCTCGTCCGCGTGGGATGAATTGTTGAACCGGTCGTTACGCAGCCAGCTCGATCAACAATCGAATCGTTCCATCTGCACCAGGAGACGCCCTCGATGCCGCAAACCTGGAACCCCGAAACCTACAGCCGCGACGCAGCATTTGTTCCTCAGCTCGGCAGCGGGGCGCTTGAATGGCTCGCGCCGCAAGCCGGCGAAAATATCCTCGATCTCGGCTGCGGCGACGGCCAACTGACCGAACGCATCGTTGCTGCGGGAGCCAATGTGACTGGCATCGACGCCTCGCCCACGATGGTGGCCGCGGCCCGCGCCCGCGGCCTCGCCGTTGAAGAAGGCTCCGCCGAGTCCATGCCTTTCGCCGATGGATCCTTCGGTGCTGTGTTTTCCAACGCCGCGCTGCACTGGGTGCGCGATCAGGATGCGATGATGTCCGAGGTGCATCGCGTGCTGCGTCCGGGCGGCCGCTTTGTTGCGGAGATGGGTGGCCATGGGAACATCGCTGCCATTCGCGTGGGCTTTGCCGCGGTGCTGGCGCGCCATGGCTTTGCGGGTTTGGGCGATCGCGGAAATTACTATCCCACTCCGGAAGCCTACACGCGACGCCTTACTGCGCAAGGC
>JBAWFY010000164.1:0-2607 GCA_049592335.1 Occallatibacter sp. | reverse complement strand
GATTAGCTTTAACTTACGCTTGGGTTTGGTTGAGTGCTGTTCACATTTGCTCACGTCAGCAAAAATTCAATCCCCCGATGCCATAGGGTGAATAAAGGCGGGCTGGCTTATGGCAAATGGAGCCCCGGGTGGCGTTCTTGCGAACCAGCCCAGGGCGCGCTAATCGGCGGCTACTGCCCCGGAGTGGCGTGTTCGACCGCGTGATTGATGGTGCGTACGAACTGCGTCGCACTTTGATCGGACGGGTGGGCCCGACCTTTGAGGATGGTGTCGAACGGGATCTCATGATCATAGAGCTGCTTGGTGGCGTCGTGATCCTGATTCAGCTCGGTGCCGTTCAGTGTGGCGCCGGCATAAGCGCCCTTGGCGCGCGAATAGCTCAGCAGAGCGACTCCCTTCCATCCAGTCGCAGCTTCGGCATCGCGGCCTACGGGACCTGCGGCAGCATTCACGCCCGCGCCCACCTTGAAGTGACCTGACATGAGTGCCTGCATTCCCTGGTCGGTCATGGCGAGCATCACGTAGCCCACTTCCTCGCCGCCGATCTGCAGACCGAAGCTGCCGCCGCTCATGCTGAACGGAGCTGGTGCGCTCCACCGGCCGTCCTCAAGCTTGCAGGTGGCCACGCCGTTGCCATGCTCGCCGCCGATGCCGAAACCGGCCTTCAGCAGTTTGGGAATCACAGCGATACACTTCGAGTCGCGCAGAACAGCGTCGGGAATACCGGCGGTCGATTGCGGACCGGTCATTTCCTGGATGATCTGCGTGGCCTCGGTCAATTCGCTGTCAACTCTGTCCTGGGCGAATGCGGGGAGCGAAAGGGATGCGGTGAAAACTCCGGCCGCAAGCACTGCGAAAGACTTCTTCATATGGTTCTCCTCTGCCTTGGCTGAGTTCGGCAGTCAAGGACGAAAACGGCGCGCCATCGGAGGCCGCCAGAGGCGCCGGGAACTGGCGAGGTCCGGTCGCGCCGAATCCCATCTAGTTAGGACGTAGCCGCCGCGGCAGAGGTTGTTTGCGCAAAGGCCGTTACCGCGATCCGCTTTTTACCCTCGTCGACAGGTACTCTCGTCGTTCAAAGATCAGGCACAATCCGGGTCTTGCCATAAAATCGAGGTCGAAGCATGACCGTCAATTTCAACCTCGCTTACCCGTTCTATGAGCAGGCGCGTCTGCAGCCTGATCGGATCGCGCTCTCCATTCAAGGCACAACCTGGAGATATAGGGAACTGCGCGAGCGGGCACAGCGGATCTCCTCATGGCTGAATTCGGTGGCGGGACGAAGTCCCTCTCGCGTGGGAATTGTGGCGTCACGCACGGTTGAGACTTATGCCGGTATTCTTGGCGCCTGCTGGTCAGGGGCCGCGTATGTGCCGATCTCGACCAAGCTGCCGGCAGAAAGGCTTGCCGAAGTCATCGAGCGTACGCAACTCGATGCCGTGATCGTAGACGGACCGGGATTGTCCCTGCTGACTCCCCTGGCCCCTCATTCCATTCTTCCGCGCGTGCTCTGGCCTGAGGGCAGCTCAATGGCAAATTGTTTTGACGAATGCGGTTCACGCGTCGATGGTATGGACGATTTGCCCGTCTTCAACGAAGATGATGAGCCGCGCTTCATGGACGAAAGCAGGGTCGCCTACATCATCTTCACTTCGGGCAGTACCGGGTCTCCAAAAGGTGTAATGATCTCTACGGGCAACGTCCGCAGCTTCATCGACGCGTTGCAGCAGCGCTACCGGTTTCAGCCCGATGACCGGGTTGCCCAGCCCAGCGAAGTCTCCTTCGACAACTCGGTTCTGGACCTGTTCAATACCTGGGAAGTTGGAGCCGCGCTGCACGTGGTTCCCGCGAATCAGCTCCTCGGGCCGCTGCGTTTTCTGCAGCAGAACGGCATTACGGTCTGGTACTCCGTGCCTTCCTTTGCGGTCTCCCTGCAGAAGATGAAACTCCTGCGCCCGGAAGCTCTGCCGTCGCTTCGCTATTCCGCGTTCGCCGGGGAAGCTTTGCCGCAAAGCACTGCCGAAGCATGGCGGGCAGCCGCTCCGAACAGTATTGTCGACTGCCTCTATGGTCCTACTGAAACCACCGTGGTCTGCACCGGCGACCGGTTTTCCGAAGCGCCGCACGTGACTGAGAGCCGGGGAATCATCTCCATCGGCAAGCCGTTTCCCGGGATGGATGCCGTCATCTTCGACGCGGAGCGCAGGATCGTTCCACAAGGGGACCAGGGAGAATTGGCGTTCAGCGGCGCGCAGGTCGCACTCGGATATTTCAAGGACGAAGCTTTAACCGCTTCAAGGTTCCCTGAGATCGATGGGCGGCGTTGGTACCTGACAGGAGATCTCGTCTGCCAGGATGAGCAGGGCTTGCTGCATCATCTGGGACGCATCGATAACCAGGTGAAAATTGCGGGCAACCGCGTGGAACTGGAAGAGGTGGAAGCGCACCTGCGTGCTGCCTGCGGATCGGAGTCCGTGGCGGCGGTGGCCTGGCCGATGCAATACGGAACAGCCGCAAAGATCGTCGGCTTCGTCACCGGTGCAACCGTTGGTGTTGCCGACGCGCTCGATGCGATGAGGAAACGGCTGCCGTCGTATATGGTTCCCG
>JBAWFY010000163.1:0-5792 GCA_049592335.1 Occallatibacter sp. | reverse complement strand
CAGGAGGACGGCCCGGCATGGCGAACAACCGCCGTCGCCGCCACCGCCGCGGTGGACGCGGCCCCAGCGGCGGACGGGGATAAGAGAGAAACAGTCAAAGACAAAAATGCCCGGGCACATCGCCCGGGCGTTTTTATTCAACGCGGAATTCAGGACGGTTTTGTTGTTCTATTCCGGCGCGGGCAGACCAGCTGCCGTCTTCGGCGGCGGAAACGGGTCCGCCTGGAGCGATGAACGTTCGTTGCCCTCTTCCAGACTTCGCGCTTCGCGCTTGCTCGCGTACATGCGCAGGTCGGCAGCAATGCAAAGGGCCTCCGGGTCGCCGGCATCTTCAGGAAAGATTGCAATCCCAGCACTGGCGCCTATTTGCACATGGCGGCCTTCGAGTTCGATGGGCCGCCCCAAGAGATCCGTGAGGTCCTGGGCCACATGCGCTGCGTCGTTGCGGCTCACGGGCTCCTCCAGAATGACGGAGAATTCGTCGCCGCCGGTTCGCGCCACGGTATCGATGCGCCGCACTCTGCCCACGAACAGTCGGCTCACGTGCTTGAGCAGCTCGTCGCCAACATGATGGCCCATGGTGTCGTTTACTCCCTTGAACTGATCCAGGTCGATCAGTAGCAGGGCAGCGTGCGAACTGGTGCGCCGCGCGCGTTCCAGTGCGTTCGCCAAACGATCCTGAAACAGTCTGCGATTCGGAAGCCCGGTGAGTTCGTCATGTAAGGCGAGGAATCTGTTGTGTTCAATCTGGTCTTCAAGCAGGATGAGGATCATGCCCACGGCGACCACGTATTTGGGCAAATTCCAAACTTCGCCCTCCACGTGGATCTGGGGGAAAAACGTCTGCATCGCTGGCCCCACCACAAAGACGCTGGACCAGGCGAGAAATCCAAAAACGGTGATCAGCGCCCCCGTCGTGGCGCGCCGGTAGGCATACCAGAAATGGAGGCAGCAGCCAAAGTACACGGTGAAGAGGACCGCATTGATGGCGAGGTCGGTGCCATTTCCAGCACGATTCTGCACCAACAGGAGAAACACCGCTAACGACAGATAAAGCACCACCACGAGAATGCGGAGAGGATGGCGGAAAGTGCGGCTGCTGCCAAGGAAAACCGCCAATGGCAGCACGCCCATCAGAAGCGCGGCTGGCTTGAACAGCCAGTGACCGGCTGGCGCGAGGGAAAGAACGGCGATGTAAAGCGTGTTGGCCGTGATGAGCGCCGCCAGCATCCAGCGGCTTGAGGTTCGGCTGCGGTAGGGAACCGATGCCCACATGAAAAGCACGCCCGCCCAAGCCAGCGCGGCAGTGCCAATGGTGCCGCAGGCAATGCCGGCTATCCCCGGCGCCGGCAAAAACATGAATGCGCCAAAGTGCAGGACGATCATCAACCAGCCCACGAGCCAAACGCCGGCAGACAGCGTCCGGCCGAATCGCGCAACAGAGAAGAATGCCAGAGTAAGCAGGGCCACGGCTACAATATCGGGAAGTTTGCTCCAGTCCACTCGACTCACCCCAACGGCGGATGCGCATTCGCTGATTCGGCGATCCGTAAAGAGATGCTCTGCCTCATGCTGGCCCCCAGTGCAATCCCAATACAAACATTATGCAACTTGCAAAGCGAAATGGGCACTGATCTCGATTGCAGCGGCTGCACCTTGGTAAGTCCTTCCTTGGTAAGCCTGCCGCCTGTCCGGGCTGCGCTCCCCGAACAGTTTCGGCTCGGCGTAGGATGCCTTGTCCGGCATGGGGGAGCTTCAGAAGCGGCTGTCGCGTTTCCGAACACTTCTCATGAGAAGGAAGAAACCAGCCGATGGGCGGGATGTCAGGCGGTATGCGCTGGCGCCAGGCATGAGAAGTTTCTGAGGCGAAAAATGATTTCCATCAAGAAGTATCTTGACTCTAATTCGGAGGAATTCGGCAAACGCAGCGAGCAGGTTTCGCGGGATTCTTTCGCCGTGGCCCTCGACGCCTACGGCTCCGCTCTTTTCGAAATGGGCAATTGCAGCCTGGATGCGTGCCCCGGAACCGGCGATAGCCTGAAAAATGCGCTTGTGCGGCTACGGGCTGAGCTCACCCCCGCGATCGGTCAAGAGAGGCTCGCAGCGACCGGCGAAGAGGCGCGAGAAAAGTTGCAAGGCTGGGGCCGTGATACTGCTCGCCATTACCAGGGGAAGGCCCGCGAGGTGAAAGAGATCCTCCTGACCATGGCGCGTACCGCCGAATCGGTAAGCGCGCGCGATCAACGTTGCGCGGGCCAGATGAACGCCGTGACCCAGCGCCTTAAAACCATCGCCACACTCGACGATCTTACCCAGATCCGGGCCTCGATTGTCGAAAGCGCAACCGAGCTGAAGGCCTCGATTGAGCGCATGGCTGAGGAAGGGAAAAAAGTTCTCGACCATCTGCGCAAGCAGGTGGAGGACTATCAGGCCAAGCTGGAGGAGGCCGAAAAGATCGCCTCGCGCGATGCGCTCACCGGCATCAGCAACCGCGTTTACGTCGAAGGCCGGCTCGAGGAGTGGATCGCATCGGAAACGGATTTCTGCGTGGCCATTGTCGATCTCGACGGCTTTAAGAAAGTGAACGACGAGCATGGCCATCTGACCGGCGACGAATTGCTCAAGCAGTTTGCCGGAGAGCTGCGATCTGCCTGTCGTTCAACCGACATCATCGGGCGCTGGGGCGGCGATGAGTTCATCCTGCTCCTCGACTCAGGAATGGAGGAAGCGCAGGCGCAGATCGAGCGCGTGCGCAAATGGGTTTGCGGCAATTACGAGGTGAAGGGAACAGCAGGCACTCTCAAACTGCGCGTCAACGCCTCGATCGGAATGGCCGCGCATGCCGCGGATGAAACGATGAAGGACCTGCTGGCGCGGGCCGATGCCGCAATGTACGAGCAGAAAGCCTCGTCGCGGTCCAAGGCAGCCTGAGCGGCTATGGTTCGGCGTTTGGCGATTGGCTTGGCGCTGGCCGATCCAAGCCCCATTTCGCGCGCTCCCGGCTGTCCCGATTCGGCACATGTTCTGTTTCGATTCCATTCCAGCATTCGTTCCTTCATTTTCTCTCATTCCGATCTTGAGTTCCCGCCCATCCAGGGCCAAGTTTGAAGAAGCTTCACGCGCGGCAATCCGAACGGAGCGATCAAGCACGGAATGATCGAGCACGGAACGATCAGGCACGGAACGTTTAAGCGCGGTGGGCAATGAAAGAACACAAAGGGAAGGCTGGCATGAGGCTACTGATTGCCGAAGACGACAAAGCGTTGGGTCTGTTTCTGACTCGTGGGCTGGAGGCTGACGGTCACCGCGTCCGCGTGGCCTCCGATGGCGCGGCAGCCATTGAGGCGTTTTGCGCCGAGTTGCCCGATCTCACCATTCTCGACCTGAACCTGCCCATCAAAGACGGCGAGCAGGTGCTCGAAGAAGTGCGCATGCTCGACGCCGACTTGCCGGTGCTGGTGCTCACCGGTCGGCAGGAGGTCGACACGCGCGTGCGTTGCCTCGACCGCGGCGCGGACGACCTGATGACCAAGCCGTTCAGCCTGCACGAACTGCGCGCCCGCTGCCGGGCCCTCTTGCGCCGCAAGCGCGAAACCCGCCTGCAACTGCGTGCCGGCGATCTCGAGCTCGACCGTCTGGACCACACGGCCCATCGCGGGAGCCGTCTGATCATTCTCACCAACAAGGAATTCTCTCTCCTCGAGCATCTGCTTCTGAACCGCGGCCAGTGCGTCTCGCGCGTCGAGCTGCTCGATTCGGTCTGGAATCTGGAGCCGGCGCAAACCACCAACATCGTCGATGTCTATGTGAACTATCTGCGCCGCAAGCTCGAGGATCCGCCGCCGGGCCGGCTGATTCGCACCGTGCGTGGGCAGGGCTACATGGTGCCTTCGGAGGCCGAACTGGCCGTCCAGGCTCACGTCGCCGCGCCGCCGGCTGCGGAGATCGTTCCTCCGGTCGTCGCCGCCTCGTAAGGAATTCATCGGCACGTTTGACACTTTGCTTCACACGCTAGGGGGCACCGCTCATGCAACTGTTTTCCATTCCTCCCGTGAACCTTCGCACGCGGCCGCGGACGGCGCTCGTGGCCAGTGCCGATTCGAGTTTCCGCCAGCGCCTTGCCCAACAGCTTGCCGGGCTGCGCTGGCAGGTGAGAGAAGCCGAGAGCGGGGCCCAGGCTTGGAGCGAGGCCGAAACCGCGGTGCCCGATGCCGTCATCGTCGATTCCTGGCTGCCGGATCTCGACATGGTCGAGTTTCTGAATGAGTTCAAGGAACACTTCCCTGAAGTCGATCTGGTAACGGCAGCAGGCGACGTCTCTCAGGAGAGCGCGCGCGGGCCCTATCGCCAGGAGCTTCTCTACGCCCTGCACCGCTCGCAGGAGACCGACACGGCGGCATGGCATGCCGCGCCTGCTCTGGACACCCCTGTTCCGCCGCTGTCCCGGCCAGCGCCTGCGCCGATATTTCCGCTGCCGGGCTCGGGGAAGACCGTCTCCATCCAGTCGGGCCGTCCCGCTCCCGCTGCCCAAATCAATCCCGGCGAGCGCCTGCCGGAGCTCGTGGGCGATGCGGCCTGCATGCTCGAAATCAGCCGCCGGGTGCGTCTCGTGGCTCCGCGCATGACGCCGGTGCTGATCGAAGGCCCTACCGGTTCGGGCAAGGAAATTGTGGCTGAAGCGCTGCACCGGCTTTCGACCCGCAGCCGCAAGCCGTTTGTCGCCATCAACTGCGCGGCTATCCCTGAAGCGCTTCTTGAAGCCGAACTCTTCGGCCACACCCGTGGTGCATTCACGGGCGCGGTGCAGGGCCGCGTCGGCCGCATCGAAGCCGCCGACGGAGGCACCTTGTTTCTGGACGAGATCGGCGAAATGCCGCTGGGTTTACAAGCCAAGCTGCTACGCTTTGTCGAATGCGGCGAGCTGCAGCGGGTGGGCGAAAACGAGCCCGTCAAAGTGGATGTGCGCATCATCGCCGCTACGCACCGGCCGCTCGCCGATCACACGCAGAATGGCGGCTTCCGCGCCGACCTCTACTACCGTCTGGCGGTGTTCCTCATTCGCACTCCGGCATTGGCTGACCATGCCCAGGATCTGGCGCCGCTCGTCGAGCACTTCCTGGCGCGGCTGGGCAGGGACATTCCCGTGAAGCGGCTGGACGCGGGCGCCTTCGAGAAACTCGCCTCGCACAGCTGGCCAGGGAATGTCCGCGAGCTGGAACACGTGCTCGAGCGCGGCGTGATTCTGGCCGGAGACAGTTCGGTGCTGACAGCGCGCGAAATCGATTTCGGAATCACGGTGAACTGATCTGGGCGTATGGCGATGAAATCGATTTAGGTATCGCGGTGAACTGAGCTGGGCATATGGCGATGCGAATCGCAAGAGCGGTTAGCGCAGTTGAGGGCCGCAGCACTTCGGAAGTCGCCGCAGGAGGTTGCGATGAGCATGCAGATTGCCACCGGATTGAGTGACCAGATCGCCCGCTATCTCGATCTCGCCACGGCGGAGGCCAAGCTGACGGCTGCCAATATGGCCAACGTGGACACCCCCGGCTATCGCGCCATGGGCATGGACTTCGAAGCTGAGATGCGCGGAGCTATCGACGATGCGGACCGCGGCCGCGGCCCGCGCAAGGTGCGCATCGCCGAAGTCGATGGACTCATCGCACGGCCCGATGGGAATGACGTTTCCGTGGACCGCGAAAGCCTCAATCTGGCCGAAGCGCAACTGAAGTTTCGTACCGGAGTGGCCCTGCTCCGCGAGGAGTACCAGCGCGTGATGGACGCCATCCACG
>JBAWFY010000162.1:0-7229 GCA_049592335.1 Occallatibacter sp. | reverse complement strand
TGGGCATGCAAGTTTGTCTCGACCGGTCAGTGCGTTGAACATCCCCGATCTCCGCCGTTTACACTTGAAGTTTATGGCGGAAGAGAACGAACTGCGCTACGATCCAGCGGCAATCGAACCAAAATGGCAGGAGCGGTGGGCCGCGGACCCGAGTCTGTACGCCGCTGAGCCGGCGACAAGCAACAAGCCAAAGTATTACGTGCTGGAGATGCTGCCGTATCCCAGCGGCCAACTGCATATGGGCCATGTGCGCAACTACGCGATCGGCGATGCGCTGGCGCGGCAGATGTGGATGCGTGGCTACAACGTGCTCCATCCGATGGGTTGGGATGCGTTTGGACTGCCGGCCGAAAACGCTGCGCTCAAAAACAACACGCCGCCGCGCGAGTGGACGCTCGCCAACATCGCCGCCATGAAGCGCCAGATGCAGGTGCTGGGGTTGAGCTACGATTGGGCTAACGAAATTAAGACCTGCCTGCCTGACTACTACCGCTGGAACCAGTGGTTCTTTCTGCGTATGTATGAAAAGGGGCTGGTTTACCGCAAGAAGAGCAAGGTGAACTGGTGCCCCGAATGCGCCACTGTGCTGGCTAACGAGCAGGTAGTTGACGGCTGCTGCTGGCGGCACGAGGACACCAAGGTTGAGCAGCGCGATCTGGAACAGTGGTTCCTGCGCATCACTTCTTATGCCGAGGAATTGCTCCGAGGTCTTGAAGGCCTGGAAGGCTGGCCGGAGAAGGTGCGCGTTATGCAGCGCAACTGGATTGGGCGCAGCGAAGGGACCGAGGTCGACTTTTTCCTGGAGGAAATCAACCAGGCAGCAGGGCAACAAAGGAGCAAGGGAGCGGAGCGAACACGGATTCGTGTTTTCACGACGCGCGTGGACACGATCTTTGGCGCGACAAGTATTCAGCTCGCGCCGCAGCATCCACTCGTTGCTTCATTTGCTCAGGCCGATGCGAAGTTGAAGCTGGAGGTCGACCAACTCAAGGACGAGCAGAAGCGGGCGAAGGAAGCCGGCGACTTGGGCGCGATCGAGAAACACGGCGTGGCGACGGGGCGGTTTGCCATCAATCCTTACAGCGGCGAGCGCGTGCCCATCTGGGTAGCGAATTACATCCTGATGGATTACGGCACTGGCGCGATTATGAGTGTGCCAGCGCACGACGAGCGCGACTTCGAGTTTGCGACCAAGTACGGTATCGAGATTCGCCAGGTGATCAGGCAGGTCCAGAGCGAGGAAGATACGAAGCAGCTTCCATTCTGCTCAGAAGACGGCGTGCTGGTAAATTCGGGTGAGTACAACGGAATGACCTGCTCGCACGCCCAAGAACTACTCCAAGAGTCTGCCACCCGGCAGGGTTTTGGGGAGGCGAAGGTGATCTATCGCTTGAAAGATTGGGGCGTAAGCCGGCAGCGCTACTGGGGCACGCCGATTCCGATGATCCACTGCGAGCGGGACGGGATCGTTCCCGTGCCGGACGACCAATTGCCAGTGCTTTTGCCGGAGAAGATCGAGATTACGCAGCAGGGCGGCTCGCCGCTCTCGCGCGTGCCGGAGTTCGTGAATGTGACATGCCCTAAGTGCGGCAAACCGGCGCGGCGCGAAACCGACACCATGGATACCTTTGTCGATTCGAGCTGGTATTTCTATCGCTATATCGATGCGAAGAACGATCGCGCGCCGTTCGACCCGGCGAAGGCGCAGTACTGGTTTCCGATTGACCAATACATCGGCGGCGTGGAGCACGCAATTCTGCACCTGATTTATTCGCGCTTCTGGACGAAGATGATGCGCGATCTGGGGCTCGTCAAAAACGATGAGCCTGTGCGGCGGCTGTTTACGCAGGGCATGGTCATTAAAGACGGCGCGAAGATGTCGAAGTCGAAGGGCAATGTAGTTTCGCCCGACGATATGGTGGCCCGTTACGGCGCGGACGCTACCAGGGTCTATGCGCTGTTTGCCGCGCCGCCCGATCGCGATCTGGATTGGCAGGAAGATGGTGTAGCCGGCGTGAGCCGGTTCCTTGGACGCGTGTGGCGGCTGGTGACGAAGCATTCGGCGACTCTCAACGTGGGCGCTGAGGATTCCCACCCTTTCCGCAGAGAACGCGGAAAGGATGGGGCACCCACCTCATCGGGAAGCACTCTGGAACTGAAGCTGCGACGGAAGCTGCACCAGACGATTGCCAAAATCACTTTGGACTTCGAGGGCCGGTGGCACTTCAATACCTGCGTGGCCGCCATTATGGAGCTGGTGAATGAACTGCAGGCCGCCGACGCGCAAATGGCGTCAGGCGAGGTTTCCGCGCCGGTGGTGCGCGAGCTGCTGCAGACGCTGGTTCTGCTGCTGGCGCCCTTTGCGCCGTTCCTGGCCGCTGAGCTTTGGGAAGAACTCGGCGGCGAGGGATCTGTGCTTCGCGCGCAGTGGCCGAAGAGCGATCCGGCATTGGCGAAGGAAGACGAAATCGAGATTGCTGTGCAGATCAACGGCAAACTTATAAACGTGGTGAAGGTGGCGGCCGACGCCGATGCAAAGACCACCGAGGCCGCTGCGCTGACCGATGAAAAGGTGCGCACACGCACGGCAGGGAAGACGGTAGTCAAGGTGATCGTGGTGCCGGGCAGGGCCGTGAACCTGGTTGTGAAGTGAGGTCCGGCGTCATGGCGCAGATCCGAGCGGCGCGGCCAGTACGCGGAACGCAACTGCTCGTGGAGCACATTACCGGGATCTTCCGACGGCCGTCGCTGCTCGCGATCGAGGTTGGCTGGCGCTGGTTGTTCGGGATTCCGTTTTTGTGGATTTGCTGGCAGCAGGCGCAACGGATTCTCGCAGCGTATCCGCTTGATTCCTCGGGCCTCGATTCTCTCGACACGCAAAACCCGTGGGTCGCCGCGGCGCAGATTTCGAACGGTGTGGCGTTCTACGAGCCGCATATACTCGCGGTATTTCATTGGCTGCTATCGGCGGCCGCAGTTTGCTGGGTTGTGGTTTCGGGATTGGGCCGCGCGGTTCTGCTCAAGCGTATCGACGCGCGGATGCGATTTCGCCCCGTTACGATGATGATGTTCAACGGTGGGTGGCTGGCGCTTTTTGCTCTGACCGTCTGGGGATGGCTCCGCTCGATGCATTGGCTCGCTGCAACACACATTCATGTCACGGGCGAACCTGATCTGATCGGCTACTTTATCTGGGCGATCTTTCTGTCGCTCGGGTTCTTCACGGTTTTTGCTTTGGCCAGTTGGCCGTTTTCGATTGCGACCTTCGTGGCCGGACTGGAAAAGCGATCGGCGCTCTACGCCCTGGGCCAGACTTTTCGTTTGGGAAAGCCCTTTACCAGCAAACTCGTCGAGATCAATCTGGTACTGGGCATCGTAAAGCTGGCTCTGATTGTGCTGGCCATGGTGTTTTCGGCAGCGCCGCTGCCGTTCAGCGATGAATTGGGCAGCGGCGCGTTGCACATGGCCTCAGCCGCGTCGGTGGTGTTCTATCTGGTGGCGAACGACTTCTTTCAGGTGGTAAGGCTTAAAGCTTTTCTCGAATTCTGGAAGGTATTTCGTGGCACCAAATCGACTTAGCAGTTACTTGGCCTGCGCCGCAGCTTCGTCGCTGAGATAGGCTGGGCTCAGTGTCTTCTTTTCCCTGGCAATCGGCAGCAGCGTGGGATAGAACTGCACGAATGTTGTGTCGACGGCACCGTGTGCCTGATGACAGCTGTAGCATGGTGCGCCCTGGGGAATGAGCGTGCCGTTCTTGCCCGGTGAGTCGAAAGAGAAGAACGCCCAACCGCCGGGGAAGCGCGCCGTATCCTTTACGTGCACTTCCATGCCCATCATCCCCTCACCCTGGAAATGGCCATGCTGATTGACTGAGCCTTTGCTCTTCGCCTCGCGGATTTCGAGGACGAACATTGTCTTATCGGGCCAGGTGCTCGTGGCTAGAAAGCTTTGGTATGCAGCAGGGTCCACGAACACGTTGTCGAACATTTCCATGTCTGCCGGCTTTGCGTTATAGCTCATCCCGAGGCCGGTCGAAAGGTAGATCCATTCGCGATAATCGCCAATCGGCAATAGATCGCCGTTGGCGGCATAGGCGGGCGCGCTATCAGCGGCGGCTTTTGCGGTGGGAGCGAAATGAATCAGAAAGGGAAGAGCAGCGGCGAGCGCCGCCAAAACGATGGTTGTCCGGGAATTCAGGCACATGAAACCTCCGATGAGCCTTTTTACGCAGCGCTCAGTCCAGCAGTTCCACAATGATTCAGAATGGGCCGCTTCAATGCGATTCGGCTCAACTTCGAGCAGACCCGTCCCAGCCATCTGCCTCTGTGCAAGGCGGTCTTCAAAATACTTTCATACGGATGACGAGGTATTTCTTGGGATCTTCGCGGATGCCCTTGATCAGTTGCTGCGCCTGATCGGCGGTCTGGTCGAGGTGATCGTAGAGCGTGCGATTCTGCATTAACTGGCCCACCGTGCCCTGACCGGAGTTGATCGACTTGAGAATGCCATCGAGATTTGCGATCGCGTCGCTGAGCTTTTGAGCGGTTTCGGGATCATTGACGAGCTTGCCCATGGCGCCCTTGCCCGAATTGACTGAAGCCAGCACCTGGTTCAGGTTGGCCGTGGCGGAATTGAAGTTGTTGTAGAGGGTCTCGTCCTTGACCAGTTTTCCCGCCGTACCCTTGCCGGAATTGATGCTGGAGACGATGGAATTCAACTGGTCGACGGTGGAATTGAGCTTTGTGTAGAGTGAGTCGTCGTTGATCAGTTTTCCGAGCGAGCCTTTGCCGTCGGCGAGCGCCCCCGTCACGGTCTGGAGATTGGCCGCGATGGACTCGACGTTTCGCTTCATCTGGGGGTCGTTGATGAACGCGCCGAAGGTGCCGCGGGTGGTGTTCAGCGTGTCGATCAGCACTCCGATCTTCGTCATCAACCGATTGATCTCCTCAAGAGAGAGCTGGCTGTTGCTGATGACATCCTCGATGGTTGGCGAACCGGAGATGGGAAGTTCGGCATTGTTGGGCGGTTGGGGCCCGGAAGCACGGCGGGAGTCGATATCGACGAAGCTGTCGCCGAGGACGCCTGCCGGGGCGATGCGAACCGTTGAATCGGTGTGGATGAGCGACCGGTACTTCTCGCCCACGCGCATGACGACTTCGACGGGATAAGGATTGCGTTCGGGAACGACGCGGGTTTTGGCAACATTCCCGATGGTGACGCCGTCGAGCGAGACGACTGCGCCGTCCTTAAGCCCGGCGGCATTGGCGAAGTAGGCGCGCAGGATGAGGTCATGCCCGAACAAGCCGCCAGAACTGCCGTTCATGAGAAAGATGAGAGCGACAAGCGCGACCATGGCGGCCGTTACCAGCAATCCAACCTTAAGTTGTGACCACTGAATTTCTTTACGGCTGGGCACGTTTCTCCTCGTACGACAGGCTGCCGGTCATCGCCTAGAGGATAACAGACTTAGCGACCTCGACCGGGGGTTTCCGGCAGGGTGCTCTGCCGCGCGAACCCCGAACGAGGTTTCGCCGACGCCGCAAAGGCCACGTTCCAGCAATTTGCTCCTCCTATGGTGTGGCAGGACACATTATTCATCCTATAAAATAATCCTTTGGTTTAATAAATACGATTTTGGCCCGCTTTCGGCCCTCTTGCTCACTTTTGTCACTCAGGTGTTGCCAGCCGTATTTTTGTAGGGCTAGTATTCCGGTTAGTTCTTCGAAGCCGCATGACGGCGAATCCATAAGCACCAATATGCATGTAGTTCTTCCCAGGTTCGCAGAGCCTCATCAACCAGCGGCCCCCTCCCACTCTCGCGGGGCACGCGGACGGAGTATCTCGTTATGGCGTGGTATGCCTACTGCATCGGTGAAAAACAAGCTTTTCCTTCGTTAGAGCGTCATCGTAAACCGGTTCCTATGGAGTCGGTCTTTGGAGTCAGTGGCAGTCAGGTTTTCCTTTACCCGGCTAGCGATCTCGCGGTGGTCGTGAGTGAGCACGATCCGCAGGCGTCCCTCAACCAAAAATCGGGCGTGGATCATGCCCGGGTCGTCGCGGACTGTTACCGGCATTCCACCGTTTTACCCTTCCGCTTCGGAACCATCTTTCACGACGACGAAACCCTTCGCAAATCTGTCCGCTCTAACCAGCGGCAATTCCTCGGCAACATCGATAAGCTTCGCGGCAAAACGGAAATGCACCTCAAGATCCTCGTCGACGATTGCTGCGGACGCGAAATCGAGAAGCACTTGGCCAGCGAGACTGCAGGCCGTGCTTATCTCACCCATCTCCGGGAGAACGCCTCGCGTGCGCGCGAACGTCAGACGCGTGCCCGCGCCGTCAGCTTTCAGATGCACCGTCTCTTCCAGCCTCTCGATGAAGAGGTCAGCTGCAGGCTTCTTGATAATGGCAAAATGCTGCTGGACGTCGCCCATTTGATCGATCGCAAGTGCGTGGAGCGCTATCAGAACAAGTTCAACTCTACGAGCGTCCTGATGCGCGAATGCCACATGCAGCTCTCCGGTCCGTGGCCGCCCTATCATTTCGTTCATCGGCTCACGCGCCCCGCCCATGCGCAAACACCAGCGGCAGTTGTCACTCCGGCTGAGCCATTGCGCACGGCGGAAGCTCCGGCTATTGCTCTCCTGGAAGCGACTCCCGTGTTCGTATAGCGGTCGAACTCAACCCCCAAAGCTCCGGCATCGGCTGGAGCTTTTTTGTTTCTCGGTCCTTCACCGGTTCGGCGATAACTGCGTCAAGTCCCTCCATGGCCTAATCTAGACACATGAACGATGGAACGCTAAACGCGGCGCATGATGTAGCCTTCGATCTGCTCGTGGTGGGCGCGGGGCCTACGGGGCTGGCAACCGCCATTGAGGCGCAAAAGGCCGGCTTCCGCGTGGTGCTGGTCGACAAGGGCTGCGTCTGCAACTCGATCTTCCACTATCCCGCGCACATGACCTTCTTCACGACCTCGGAGCTATTGGAGATTGGCGGCATTCCCTTCCCCAGCCCCAATGCCAAGCCCACGCGGAACGAGGCGCTCGAATACTACCGGCAAGTCGCGGCCTATTACAAACTCGACATCCGCCAATACCGGCGCGTGGAGAGCATCACCGGCGCCGACGGCGATTTTACCGTGCACACTGCCGATCGCTTTGGCCGCCACGGAGAGTTGAAGGCACGCAAGCTTACCCTTTCCATCGGCTATTACGATCTGCCTAATT
>JBAWFY010000161.1:0-4363 GCA_049592335.1 Occallatibacter sp. | reverse complement strand
GGCTCAAGAGCACCGCGGTGTTTGGAGTCGACCTGGAGTGTGAGCGTCTGCTGTTTTCTGTCGCGCAGAACCGTCACTTGCACCTGCTTGCCCTGGTTGGAGCGCAGCGCGCGGTCCCAATCGGCGGAGGTCATGATGGAGTCGGAGCCGACCTTGAGAATGACGTCAAAGGCTTTGAAGCCGGCTTTGGCCGCCTCGCTCTTTTTGGAGATTTGCTTCACCATCACGCCACCCTGCACGCCGAGATAGTCGGCCATCTGCGAGGTGAGCGGCTCAACCTGCGCACCCACACTGAGGGTGCTCGTGAAGAACGGGAAATGGAAGCCGCTCGGCATGGGAGAGTCGCCGGCTCCGCCCATCACGCCCTGTGCGGGAATTGGAGCCTGCGGCTCGACGCTGATTCCTTCCGCACCGATCTTGCCCCAAATGTCGTGATCGAGAGCCTTGCGGTCGGCCAACTGGGCGGCCAGAGTTTGAATATTGCCGTCGCGGCTGATTTCAAGCGAAATCCTGTGGCCTGGCGGCATTTCCCGCAGCATGCGGCGCAACTGCTCGGCGCCGTCAACGTTCTGACCGTTGACGGCCAGCACCACGTCGTTCACTTTAAGCCCAATCTGTCCGGCAGGGGCATCGTGGTCGATCAACGTGATGAGGGCGCCGCGGACTTCCCTCAGCTTGAGCGCCTGCGCCTTTTCGGCGTCGATGTCGGTTACATCCACGCCCAGGTAGCCAGCCGGGCCTGCGTGCGCCACAACAGGATCGGGGTTGGCAAAGATCGGCGCGAGCGTTGCGGACTGTGCTTGGCTCGTGTGCGGCACAAGAACCAGACAGGCAGCCGCGGCAAACGCTGCGTAAACAAGATTTCGATCAGATGGTAGGTACGGCCTCAAAAGGTGTTTCATTGCTGTGTCTCCGATAGTTCATCGTCCGGTCCGCGCTCATTAGGACGGCGCAGTGGCCGGAAGGGTAAGCAGATTTACTGAATTTCCGGCACGCTGCTCAACACCTGCCGGGAAACGGTTCTGATTTGTGCATTGTCGTCCGAATTCGAGACGGAATAGAGCACCTGGCGAACGCTGGTGTCGCCATCGACCGGCTGCAGCAATTCAATGGCGGCCGAGCGAATGGCCGGATCGCTGTCGTTCAACACGGCTTCAAGAACGGCATCGCGCACGCGCATATCGTCGGCCACGTAAGGCTCCAGGCCTTCTAGCGCCTTCTGGCGCACCTTGGCGCTATGGTCGTAGCGCAGAGCCACCATCAGCGCCTCGCGAATGCCCGTCGGCTGGCAGCTATGTCCGGCGCGGCACTCGGCCGCCAGCAACGCTACGGAGTCGTCCTGAACGCCCGGCAAAGAGTTGTTCTGGCTCGCCATCATCAGCAGCTGGCGAATCTGAGGGTCGTCGAGCGAACCCTCCACCTGCCGCGGCACAACCTCGTTGTAGCTCACGTCCACAATCTCGCTGTTCGGCTGGCGCACGATACCGGAGATGCTGGCCACATTGGCCATTGGGGGGAGGGCCGTTTCGGGTTGCACCTTGACGCCCGCAGGCGCTGCGCTCTCTGCGTCGATGGCGTGAATGGCGCGGTTCTGCGCGTATTCATAGCCGCCCAGAATGCCGGCTCCCGCGCCTGCCGCCACCAGAAGCAGCGCCGCGATGGGCGCAGCCTGCAAGCTGGCGAAATTGTTCACAATGCGCTCGCCGAACCGCACATACCAGCGCTTGGGCGGCAGTGCGTCGAGCGCTTCCTCCAGACGCAGGCGCGCGCGCGCCACGAAATTCGGCCCCGGATCGGCGACGTGATGCACATCTGCGATGGCCTTGAGCGCCAGCATCTGCTCGCGCTCGTTACGGCAAGCCGCGCAGCCGGCAATGTGCAGCGCCAGCTCGTGCGTCAGTTCGTCAGACAGTTCGCCGTAGGCTCCTGTCACGATATGTTCGTGTGTTAATTCACAATTCATTCCTTGCCCCCAAAAACCGCATTCAGCTATCAGCTTTCAACTCATGGTGCAGATTCGAGCTCTTCTTTTTTCCTTGGCTCGCTCTGCGCGATTGACGAATTCCGCTCTTCCCCAGAAAAGCTAAAAGCTGAAGGCTGACAGCTGATAGCTGGTTCTCTACTTCAACTCCGCCAAATGTGCCCGCAACTTTTTGGTTGCGCGGAAGAGCGTGTTCTTGGCGGTCTCTTCCGTGGTGTTCAACATTTCGCCGATGGTACGCAGCCTGAGTCCTTGATAGTGCTTGAGCTCAAAAACCATCCGTTCGCGCGGCGTCAACTTACCCAGTGCCGCCTGAATCTTCTCGCCCAGCAGCTTGCGGTCCAACTCGCGCGCCGGGTTCGAGAACGACCTCTCATCGGAAACTGACGCCAGCAAATCAATCTCGTCACCAGAGTGGTCCACCACCACCGCACGATCCTCGCGGCGGGTCTTGCGCCGACGCAACTGGTCCAGGCACAAGTTGGTGACGATGCGGTAAATCCAGGTGTAAAACGAGCATTCGAAGCGGAAGTTGCCGATGTACCGGTAGGCCTTGAGGAAGGCCTCCTGGTAGATGTCTTCGGCGTCGTGCTCCGATCCCGTCAGGTGCAGCGCAAGGCGCAGAACCTGGTGCTCGTACTGCCGCACCAGCGCGTCGAAGGCGGCACGGGAACCGGTCTGAGCTTCGCGGATCAACTCCATTTCGAGCGCACGGCTCTGCGCGCGCTCCTCAACCTGGTTCGCGTCTCGACGGCTCTCGTCGTTTGGGCTCGCGTGCCCCCGGTTCGCCCTGTCCATTGCTCTCGTCGCAGCCATGCCTGCAGAGGATTGTATCCCCGGCCAGGCCGGCCGAGCTAAAGTGGCTGCTACTTGAGCCGGGGCGAGTGGCATTGTGACCGCGTCTGCTTCCATGGACTCCGCTCCCGGAAGAACCGCTGTTTCGCTGACTTATAGACGCAGGACCAACGATTTGGTCAACGGAGACCACAGGGACCAAGGGACCGAGGGAACAAGGGAAGCTCGCGACAACAAGTAGCCAATACTGGCAGAGCTACCGGCTAGAGACTTGCTCCCACAGTTCCTCGGTCCCTGAGCCGCTCAGCACTTCAGCCCCTCAAACCCTGTTTTCTCGTTCCCTTGCTTTCTTGGTCCCTGCCGCCCGATACACTGGAAATCAATGACTGGAAATCTGTTTGAAAACGCGGCAGAAGGCGGTGTGACGCGGGCTAGCGGGTGGTTTACGGCCCATTGCGACGGCGGATCGCGGGGAAACCCGGGGCCAGCCGGGTATGGCGCCGTGATCGAGGATTCCGAGGGCCGGGTCGTGGCAAAGCTGAGCGAGTTTCTCGGCCGGCAAACCAACAATTACGCCGAGTACAAGGGCTTGCTGGCAGTGCTCGAATGGGCGCTTGCGAACGGAGTGCGGCAGCTGCGGGTAGTCTCCGATTCCGAGCTGATGGTGCGGCAGATGAAGGGCATCTATAAAGTGAAGAACCCGGGCTTGCGGCCTCTGTGGGAAGAAGCGCAGCGGTTGTCGCGGCAGCTCGATGGGTTCGAGATGCGGCATACTCTGCGCGGCGGGAATAAGGAAGCGGACAGGCTGGCGAATGCGGCGATGGATCAAGGGCAGCGGGTCGGCAAGCCAGCGAGTTAGCGAGTCGGTGGAATCGCAGCGTGCTTCCTGCTTCTTCCATCCATATGTAAATCGCAGTCTTCGTGAATGCCGATTATTTCCGCCCTAAATCGTTCCGCCAGGTACATCCGTCCTTCTCGATCAGGTGGTCGGCGCACTCGGGGCCCCAGGGAACCTTAATCGATTGGCAGTTTCAGGAAAGTCTCCCAGAATTCTTTACTTCTGCTAAAATGTAAAGGGGGGTTCATCATGGAAGCCACACTCAGCAGTAAGGGGCAGGCCACGATTCCCAAGGCTGTTCGTGAACGGCTACAGATCAAGGCGGGAGACCGGTTCAAGTTCTTCTTCCATCCGGACGGCGTGATGATTCTGCCCAAGATTCCGACGAAGCGCCTGAAAGGTAGCATTCCCAAGCTGCCGCGGCAGGTATCTGCCGAGGAAATTGGCAAAGCCATCGAGGCAGGAGCCACGGAGAGATTTCGGCGGAAGAAATGATCGGGCTCGACACGAACATCCTTTTGCGCTACTTGGTGCAAGACGATCCCGCGCAATCACCCCAGGCGACGGAGATTATGGAACGCCATCTGACCGAGCAGAATCCCGGTTTCGTCAGTCTTGTCTCGATCCTCGAAATTGTCTGGGTTCTTGGAAGCTTGTACAAGCGCACGCGCTGGGAGATTGCCCAACAAATTGAAATGATCCTGGCGGCCGATACCCTAGAGGTGCAAAACGAGCAGGAAGTCTATCAG
>JBAWFY010000160.1:0-2315 GCA_049592335.1 Occallatibacter sp. | reverse complement strand
GTCTCCGCCCTGCCGTTCGCGACACGGTGCAGAGCGTCCGCAAGGAATATCTCGTACTCCACGAGGGCCTGATTGAGATCGCCTTTGGCCTGAAACGCAGATGCGGCATCGAAGTGCACTTCGAGCGACGATTGCCTGGTATGCCCGCCCACTGCACTCTGGCCCGCGGCGGACACAGTTGCGGCGAGCAGAAGACAAATTGCATTGAAGACCCGACTATTCATCGTCTGCGGCTTCACCCTTCTGCGGCAAATCCGTATGCACATGCCACGGACTGCTTTCGCCCCAGATCTCTGGATGATTTCTTAAGAAATTCAACGAATAGGTCGGCGCCGCCGGATCACCCTTTTCTGTCATGAGGAGTGCCTGTTCCTTTGCCGCCTGCTCCTTCATGCCCATGCGCCTATAGAGAACCGCCAGATTGTAGTGTGCGGCAACATCGTTGGGATCGATGCCTTCGAGCGCCTGGAATTGCTCCACCGAATGTTCGTCGTCATCCCGCTGAAAGTAAGTAATCCCGAGTTCACGCCGCGCATCGCGCGATTGTGGATACTGCCTCACAACTTCCAGCAGATCGGCGAGTTCGGCATCGGACTGTCCCGATCTGCGTTCGAGCAGCGCTCGATAGTACAGCGCGCGCGCACTGTTCGGGTTCAGTTTCAGCGCCTTGTTAATAGCGCGCCGCGCGGAAATGAATTTCTCCCATCCAATTTCAGTGAGTGCGATGTTCGTATAGGCGTCGGCATAGTCCGAACGCAATTTCGCTACTTCATAGAAGGCCTGTACGGACTCCGCGTATTGGAAATCGTCGAGGAGGCAGATGCCGAGATTATTCCAACGCATCCAGTCGGGATTGTCGTTGGGATCGGCTGCGGCCGGCGCATTATGCCCCATCTCGATCGTGCGCGTGCGCGATGCAATCTCGACAATGGGATAGGCCGGATGGTCCGTGCCGAAGATGTTGTTCAGATAGCTCTGACGCAGATGTCGATAGTTGACCTTTGCGGTGATGGAAATCGAACCCTGCACATCGGCAGGAACCTTGAACTGATAGCGAACGAGCGTCGAACGCCCTGACTGAACCGTGTTGTCGAATGCCGCCGAATGGATGGTCCACACTTTGTGGTTATCGACGAAGCCGCTTTCCGTGTTCACCGGCCGATTGGTGAAGCTATGCGCCCTGGGATCGAGGCTGCCGTCGGGCTGGAGGAAGCCGCTGTGATAAATGTCCTTCCCCTGAGAGTCCTTGACCTCAAACTCAACCCATGCCTCATAGAGATCGCGCACCTCGGGAATGAAAGAGTGCCCGATGTTCTTGTTCTGGATTACGACATAGGTTTCAAGTATGTCGCCCGGGGCCACATTAAATGGCACCGAACCCAACGGCGCGATCAGCTTCGCGTCGTTGTTCTTCTTGAGAGCGAAGAGATCGACGTTGAGAAAGTTCCCTGCTTTGAGGAAATCGATGGTCTTCTGCAACTGCTCGTCAAATCCGTAGTAGAACGGTACTGCCGTGTTTCCCGCGAGCCAACGATGCGAAGCTAGGGTTCCAGGCTCAGCTCCGTAGTCGGGCAGAGTGGTAGCCGAGCGCTTCATGTGGCAACCCTGGCAGGTGGTGAACTCTCCTTGGTAAAAGGTCAGCGGGTTGCGCTGAGAGAACTTCGAGTTCTGCCATTCATCATAGGTACTGAACGCGCTCAGGAATTTATAGTCATTGAGGGTGTGGGGAAGGTTTGCCTTGTGGCATGCGGCGCAGAATTCCGGCGTATGCATGACCGGCTGCATGACGGCTTTTACGTGACGGTTAAGGTGCGCAAGGATCTCCGCGTACGGCACCTCGCCGGGTATGCGATTGCCGTTCTCGTCGACCATCACTGCCGGAACGCTCATCACGTAACCGCCGTTGCCGATCGTCGATTGCACCTTCTGTATTGAATGGCAGGTCATGCAGGTGAGTCCATCGCTGTCGAATTTGCGGTCAACCTGCGAATCTTCGGTCAGTCCGCCGGAAAGAACGGCAATTGGATTGTGGCAACTGTCGCAGTGCCGAGCAAACGCAATGCCGCGCGTCTTGTCGCGAATCAGAAGATTGACGCTGGTGCGATAGAACGGGGTGCGGAATGAATTGGAATGCAGTGCTTGCCGCCACTGAGTGTAAGCCTCCTGATGGCAATGCCCGCAGTAACTGGCGTTGGGAAACGCGCCGGGCTGGATGAACTCATTGCCTTCGATCTGCGCGCTGCCCGGTATGAACGGCGCGCTCTGGCCGTAGTGAAAGTTGTAAGTCTTGGCGATATCGCTCGAATACTTATCGC
>JBAWFY010000159.1:0-2619 GCA_049592335.1 Occallatibacter sp. | reverse complement strand
GCAAAGAGCACCCACGCCATGCGCGCGATGGAGCCGATATTGCGATAGAGCAGCGCGGTGACGAGCAGACAAGCCGCGGCGGCGGCGAAGTTCGCGTAGTGGAGCGCGGGCAGCGCGGGAATGGGCGCTAAGTCAATTGCAGGCCAGAAGACAGCCAGAAATCCGGAGAGACCGATGCAACCCGAAGCGATGGAGAGCGGAGCCGTGAATCCAACCTGCCACACGTAGAGAAAGCTGAGCCAGTTGCCGGCCCCCTCCGGGCCGTATATCTCGCGGAGAAATGCATACGAACCGCCCGCGCGCGGAAAAGCCGCGCCCAACTCTGCCCAGACGAGGCCATCGGCGACAGCAATTGCCGCGCCCAGCACCCATGCCCATATCGATAGACGAAAACCCGCAGCGGCGATGACCAGCGGCAGCGTGATGAACGGCCCCACACCGATCATCTCCAGCACATTGAACAAAACCGCCGAGCGAAGCCCGATGCGGCGTTCGAGCGCGCGAGGATCGTCACCATGTGCGATCCGCGCAGCAGGGTTACCGTCGAACCTTGAGAGGGATGGAAGCATAAAGGAGCCGTTATTCAGATTATTACGGCGCAGGGACGGTGTATCAATTTGAAGCTGTTTTGAAAGGCATCGAGTTTAGACTGTACCGAAGAATGCGTCAGAAAAGCACCAAGTGTCAGGGCACGGCTTCAGCCGTGCCGTAAATACGGAAAAGGGGAATCGGGGTTTCAGCGCCTGCGGGCGTTTGTTTTCAAACTGAGGAACAGCACGCGCCGCAGGGCGGGAAATTGACTGGACTGCCGAACTTCGACGACACTGGGGCAATCGTACACGTGTGCAATCGGAGTTTCTCGCATGGCTGAGAAAGTTGGGGGCAGACTGGCCGGTGATGCGCAGCCCGGCGTAAAGCGCGTCGGAAATCCAGTCCAGCGCCAGCCTTCGATCAAAGACATTGCGCGCCTCGCGCACGTCTCCCACCCCACAGTTTCGCGCGCGCTGCAGAACAGCCCGCTGGTGAATGCCGAGACGGCCGCGAAGATTCGCAGGATCGCCCAGGAGCAAGGCTATCGCGCCAGTGCGGTGGCGCGCGGACTGGTGACGCGTCGTACACGAACCATTTCCCTCGTGACCATGCTGGACGACCCGGCTTCCGGCGAGGTGGCTTGCGGAGTTGAGGAGGCGGCCAACGATCGCGGCTATGCCGCGCTCCTGGCGAATGCGCACAACGATCCCGAGCGCCAGCGCGATGTCATCGCAGATCTCGCCGAGCGCCGCGTGGACGGAATCGTTGTGACTTCCGCGCATGCGTCAGCGCTGTATCTGCCGCTCCTGAGCGCACTGAACGTTCCCGTTGTGCTGGTGAACGATCACCATCCCGGCGACCCTGTTCACACGGTGAGTGTCGCCAACCAGGAAGCAATGCGGGCAGTGACGCAGTACCTGATCGAAATGGGACACAAGCGAATCGCCTACCTGGGCGACCGCAACGGCCACAGGCCCGATGCCGCGCGCCTGGCGGGATTGAAAGCCGCGCTCGCCCGCGCGGGAATCGGATTTGCGCCGGAACTGATCGTAGCCTGCGACGGTGGGGCTGAAGCGGCAATCGAAGCCATGCACGAGTTGCTGCGCCTGAACACGCCGCCGACCGCTGTGTGCTGCTCGAACGACATGATGGCGCTGGGCGCCATGCAGGCAATTCGCGCGCGCAGATTGCGGGTGCCCGAAGATATTTCGGTCACCGGCTTCGACGATCTGTTCTTTGCCGCCTATCTAGTGCCACCGCTGACCACAGTGCGGCAGCCCTTGCGGCAAATGGGACAGATGGCGATGGAGATTCTGTTCAAGCTGATGGCCGGCCAGGAAGCGCCCGCGCAGACCAAAGTCGAGGCGGAACTCATCGTGAGGGGCTCGACAGCAAAGCCGCCCCAGCGCGAACAAGATCGCGAGTGACCGCAATCGGCCAATGCGAGAGGGGGCTCAGCCCGATGACCGCTTCTGCCTCTACGCGAACGCCAGATTCAAATTATCGATGGCCTCGTCGATCTCAGCAGTGTTTTTGTAGCCCACCGTCACGCTGTCCACGCCCGCATTGCGGAAGGCAAAGCGCATCGCCTGCTGACGGTCGGAGCGATCCGTAAACCTGCCCTCGCCGATAAGCTTCATGGCAATCACACCCTGGCCGGCAGAACGCGCCTGCTGGACATGCGTTACCACCTCAGGTACGTTGCCTGGCGTATCCCAATCGTCGGTCTCGTTGTCCATTCGCGTGCCCTTGTGGTTCACGCGGATCATGGAGACATCGAGCCAGTTGAACTTCGGAACCTGCCGCAGAGCCGGCAGCCCATGCACTGATGCGCCGTGCGTCACGATCATCTGCCGCGACTGCGCTTCAAGAACCGCGTCCTGCCAGCGCCCCGTGTCCTGCACCCAGGTCCCAGTGTGCTGCCAATGCAGCAGCATGATGTCGAAGTATTCGGTGTCGCTCGTACGGCGCATTTCGTCCAGCCTCTTGAATGGATCGCTGCGGTCGTCGGTCGTCACTTTGCTCATCAATCTGTAGCTGTCGCGCGGCAGCCCTTTCAGTGCCGCCCCCAGCATCGCCGGCGTGGAG
>JBAWFY010000158.1:0-3107 GCA_049592335.1 Occallatibacter sp. | reverse complement strand
GCTGTCGTACCGGAGACCGTGCAGACGCTTGTGGTGGCCGAAGTAAACGCGACCGTCAGGCCTGAAGTGGCCGTTGCAATAAGCGGCAGCGGCGTACCCGCTGTCTGAGTGCCTGGATTGCTGAAGGTGATGGTCTGCGCCACACCAATTCCAGTCCCGGAAAGGCTTATTTCCTGGGGGCTGTTGGACGCATTACTGGCGAGGGTCAGCGTGCCCGCCGGCATGGCGCCGATCACGGAAGGCGTGGCTGTGAGAGTGATCGTGCAGATGCCCTTATGGGCCAGCGTGACGCCCGATGCGCAAGTTGACGATGGACTGATGGCATAGGGAGGCGTCAGGTTGACACTGACCTGGCTGAAGGTCGCGGACGCCCCGCCGTTCTGGACTGTGATGGATTTCGATCCGCTCGTCTGGTCGACCACAACATTGCCAAAATTCACCGATGTGGCTGTAACCGTGAGCTGCGCTCGCGCGATCGCTGAAGAGAACAGGCAGAGCATCGCGGCCAGCGACAGCAGAACAGCGTTATTAAACTTCGTCGTCACATTCCATCCACGGTCAGACATCGTATAGCCTCCATCGCTTTCAACTGGGGAAAACTACTATTTCGTACGCTTACTTTGTTTTCTGCCGGTTCGCGCCAAGCTCCGCAAATCTCGATTTACGAGTGCTTCGGACGCCCTTCAACCCCGCATGATTTTGCGCAATTCACGACTTCCCAATACTTCCTGCACACAAACACCAGTGCCCGACTCCAGATTGAAAGTCAGGTCATTGAGCCAGGTTTTGTTCGAACCCCCGATTTGCCTGCGACTAACAGGCGGCGTACCCCGTAGCAAGAGAAAGAAAGTTACCCTTGCATTACTTATTCCCAGAAACGTAACCTAAATCCAAATCCGATTCCGTTTCCCTCGCGACCTTCCGAAAAACAGACCGGTATGCAAACGAATGCATGTAAACAGTCCTCTCCCGAAGAATAGTGATCAGAGAGTGCGCTACGTTTCTGCCAAGAAATGAAAACTGGCGATATGAACGCTGAATTACAGGACTGCCGCGCAATGAGTTTCCGTTTGAACTGACCCGAAAGCGAAGAGAGAAACCAAGAGTGACACACATGAGTGTGCGGTGTGCTCGCGGATCAAGGAATAACTGAGAACTGAATTATTAGTCAGCGGAACCCAGTGTTGCAAGTAAAATTATCTATATTTTTCTGAAAATTTATTAAGTACACAGGAAAAGGGGGACTCAAAGCGGCCGGGAGCCACAATTCCATCCGTGCGGAATTGTGGCCGTTATCAAGATGCGCGGCGGTAATCACGCCAAGGATTATCCGCGAGTCTGGAATCACATCGGAGGGTGTAGTGATTGCGGACCTGTGCCTCGCCAAAATCCAATTCGGACGCAAAATCGGGCGTCGAGGCGGACCGTGGCATGTTAAACGGTACTGTTGGATTTGGAATTTGAGAATAGCCATCACGGGGCGTAATCGACAGCCCGAAGACAGAGCAGTTCTTTCGCAAGGCGGCGTTGCCCGAAGGTCTCCTGCTCGACAGCGAGGTCTGGCGCATGACGGCGGATGTAAGCCGCTTTTCAATGATTGGGACTCGTTCGTTACCCAAGACAAATCCTGGCAGCACGTCGAGGAACTGAGGTTCTGCCAGCAGAGTCTTTGCAGACTGGGCCAGATAATCTCGAACGTCTTGCAGCGATTCCGCATCGCCCACAATATATTCTTGTCCTTCGATGACGGCCAAAAAGTCTTCCAGATCGTGGCTTGCCTGAAAGTATTGGCTGGTGATGCGATCCCGCCAGGCCGGAACACAGCGATGCTGCCGGTAAGTGGCTTCGCTTACTCCACGGTGAGAATCACCTGAGTTGTATGCGAGATGCTGCCCGCAGTGGCCGTAACAGTGACAGTGTAGTTGTTATACGGAGATGGGCCATTGCCTCCACAGCCGGTCAATGCGGTGGCAGCGCCAAGCGAAAACAACGCAAGCACGGTAACCAGCAACCGCCGCGATGCCTTGCGCGCCCGTCGCACGCCGAAGCCGGCCAGCATTGCCGCGAGTACGCCCATGCCGCCGCCTATCGGCAACAGCGGCCGGCGATTCGCCGCGGCGCTCGAAGAGGTGTTCAATGTCATCGTCGTATTCGCCGCGGCAGTGCCAGGTGTTACGATCGAGGGCGAGAAGCTGGCGGTGACACCAGTCGGCAGGCCGCTGGCCGAGAAGGTAACGGCGCTGCTGAAGGCGCCGCCGAGCGGCGCGACCGTGATGACATAGGCCGCTGAATTTCCCTCCAAAATCGTCTGCTGAGCCGGTGACGCGCTAAGGCTGAGATCGGTTGCCGCAACCGTGAATTGTACAGTGACTGTGACCGGTGAAGCGTAGTCCGTCGTGTCGGCCGGAGTGAAGGTTGCCGTCAGCGTCGCGTTTCCTGCGGGCAGGACCGTTCCTGCTGCCGGCGAGTAGGTAAAGCTTCCGGCAACGCTTGCCGTCGCATTCAACTGTGTCGCGCTCAGCGGCGTTCCCACTGAGATGGCTGCCGGACTCTCCCACGTGATGACGGGTGTGGCTTGATTGACCACGATGGTGGTTGTTGCCGTAGTGCTTGAATATTCGGTTGAGTTGCTGGGCGTGAAAATGGCGCTCAGCGTCTGCGTGCCCGCTGGCAGGATGGCGCCCAGCCCCGGCGAGTAGCTGAAGGCTCCGGCGACGTTCGCGCTTGCGTTGAGTTGCGCCGAGCCGAGCGGCGTGCCGTAGGTGATGGCCGTGGGCGCCGTCCAGGTGATCGCCGGAGCGGCCGACGTAACGGAGAGCGACACGGTTTTCGAGGCCGTTCCATAATCCGTCGTATCGGTGGGAGTAAAGGTCGCGCTCAAGGTCTGCGATCCGGCGCCGGGCACCGTCCCTGCTGCCGGTAAATAGCTAAAGCTGCCGGCAACATTCGCCGTGGCATTCAACTGCGCTGCGCCGAGCGCCGTGCCGTAGGGGATCGGCGCGGGCGTCGCCCAACCGATCGCAGGTGCGGCCTTGGTGACGACGATCGGCACTGCCGCTGTGACTGGCGAAACATAGTCGGTCGTGTCGGTGGGCGTGAAGGTCACG
>JBAWFY010000157.1:0-1937 GCA_049592335.1 Occallatibacter sp. | reverse complement strand
TTCCTAAACTGGGCGCCGCCGCGGGTTCTTCGGCGGCCGCCGGAGCCTGCACCACCGGGCGCTGCTGCGCCGCGGGAGCTACCTCGGCGGAACGTTCCGGCCGGGCAGCCGCTGGCGGAGCGCTCGGCGCTGCCTGCGGTTCCGCTTCCACCGCATCCTCGGCCGGTAAGTCAGGTACATCATGACCGAATAGCCGCCGCAGCTTGATGGCGACATCCTCGTCAATCGAGCTGGAGTGGGTCTTCTTTTCCTGCACGCCCAACTCGGGCAGATGATCAAGGATTTCGTGCGCCTTGACCTCCAACTCCCGAGCCAGCTCGTTAATCCGAATCTTGTTCATAATTACAAAACGATTACGCGGAGACGCACCTTACTCGTTCGCCGAACCACTGTTTTCCGACTCGTCGTGAGAAACCGGCCCCGAGTCTTTTATCGTATCAGACTCGCCGGAGGACTCGGAAGGTTCGGTAGTGCCTGAAGGTTCCACACCCTCGCCGGCGGGCGCAGTTTCGAGTTCCGATTCGCCGGCCGGAGCTTCCTCCGCCGCGGCACCTTCCTCTTCGAGAGGCGCCGCCTCCGCCTCGAGAAGCTCCTCTTCCAGCACCGCCGGAGCCGGTTCCTCGAACTGAGCGTAATAACTGGTCACCGAGTCCCGTATGTTCTCCACCATGTCCGGGTCTACATCCGGAATCTCCTGCAACTCTTCGGGAGTCATGCCGCCCAACTTATCGATGGTGTCGATCCCGGCCTCGGTCAGCTTGGTGGCCAATTCCGCGGCCAGCCCGTACTCCATCAGAGTCGAGACCGGCTCGCTCGGACCCACCAGGGCCGCCATGGCCGACTCCACCTCCTGGCGCTTCTCATCTTCGCTCTTGATGTCTACCTTCCAGCCCAGCAGCTTCGCCGCCAGCCGCACGTTCTGCCCCTTCTTGCCAATCGCCAGCGATAACTGGGAGTCATCCACGATCACTTCCATGTGTTTCTCGACTCCGTCCAGTATGCTCACGCGGCTGATCTTCGCCGGGCTCAGCGAATGCGTTGCGAACACCACCGGATCCTCGGAGTATTCGATAATGTCGATCTTCTCGCCCCGCAGCTCGCGGATGATGGATTGCACCCGCATGCCCTTCATGCCCACGCAGGCGCCCACACTATCCACGTCACGGTCGCGGCTCTGCACCGCGATCTTGGTGCGCTCGCCGGCTTCCCGCGCGCAGCCTTTGATGGTCACGGTGCTGTCGTAAATCTCCGGCACTTCCTGCTCGAACAGGCGCATCACCAGTTCCGGCGCCGCGCGCGAAACCACCACTCCCGGACCTTTGCTGGACTTATCCACGATGCGGATGACGCAGCGCACGCGATCACCTACGCTGTAACTTTCCAGTTTCGACTGTTCCTTCTTCGGTAGCCGCGCTTCGGTCTTTCCCAGGTCCAGAATGTAATCCGGACCCTCCACCCGCTTTACCGTGCAATTCACCAGTTCCCCTGTGCGGCCGGAATACTCGTTATAGACCGTTTCCCGCTCGGCTTCGCGCACCTTCTGAAAAATCACCTGCTTGGCCGTCTGCGCGGAAATACGCCCCAGTAAGTCGGTCTTTTTCGGGATACGGATCTCCCCGCCCACCTCGGCTTCCGGGTTGATGCGCCGCGCTTCCGGCAGGGTCATTTCCTTGCAAGGATCTTCCACCGCTTCCACCACTTTTTTAACCGCAAAGAGCTGCAGCGCACCCGTCTTTTCATTGATTTCCGCGACATAATCTTCGGTCGTGCGGAAATGTTTGCGCGCCGCGATCAGCATGGCGTCCTTCACCGCGTCCAGCACGATTTGCGGATCGATGCCCTTTTCCTTACTGAGTATCTCGATGGACTGAAAAATCGTTTCCAAAGTATTTCCTCTTCTATCCTGTCGTCTGATTGTCTATCGATGGCGAGGAGGG
>JBAWFY010000156.1:0-1973 GCA_049592335.1 Occallatibacter sp. | reverse complement strand
CCGCCAGATACACCGACCGGTGCTGTCCGCCGGTACACCCGAACGAAACCATCAGGTTCGAAAACCCGCGCTCGCGGTAATTCGCCACGCTCGCATCCACAAGTGCGAATACATGCGCCAGAAACTCGTCGACACCCGGCTGTCGTTCGAGATACTCCCTCACAGCCGCATCCTGGCCCGTCAGTTGCCGGAACTCGGCCAGGCGTCCCGGATTCGGCAACCCACGCGCGTCGAAGACAAACCCTCCGCCATTGCCCGATTCGTCCGTGGGCAAGCCTTGATGAAACGAGAAACTGAAGACGCGCACGGTCAATCCCGCGGCGGGCGCGGAAACTTGTTCGAGCTTTTCTGAACCGGCGATAGCACCCTGCATATTGTCGAGCGCGTCGAGCAGCGCAGGCAGAGCCACCGGCAGCTTCACGTTCTCGGCCAGCCAGCGCACGTTTTTGAGCGCGTAGGGAACGCTCGCCAGAAAGTGCGGCTTGCGCTCATAGAATCCGCGAAACCCGTAGGCCCCGAGCGCCTGCAAAATGCGCACGTACACGTAAGCGTAGTAGTGCTCCATGAACGCCGCGCGATCGAGCTTAATGGAGCCGGCCAGCGCATCGAGATAGTGGTCGAGCAATTGCTGGCGCAGCGCGGGCGGCAGATCGGCCTTGGCATCGAAGAGCAGCGACGCGATGTCGTACTGCAGCGCGCCCTTGCGCCCGCCCTGGTAGTCCAGGAACCACGGTTCCCCATCGCGCAGCATCACGTTGCGCGACTGAAAATCGCGATAGAGAAAATAGTCGCGCGGCGCAGCCAGCAGCAACTTCGTCAACCGGCCGAAGTCGACTTCCAGCGCCTGCTCATTGAACGGCACGCCCGCCAATCGCAGAAAGTAGTACTTGAAATAATTCAGGTCCCACGCAATCGATTGCCGGTCGAAGCTCGCGCGCGGATAGCAAACCTTGTAATTCAGGTCGCGGCCCGCTTCCACCTGAAACCGCGGCAGAGCGGCGACGACTTTGCGATACGCCTCCACAACCTCCGGCGCAATCGCATCTCTCGAGCGGTGTTCGCTCAGGAATTCGAAGAGCGTGGTGTCGCCCAGGTCTTCTTCGAGATAAGCATCGGCCTTCAAATCCTCGCCATAAATCTCAGGCACAGCCAGCCCATGCCGGCGAAAGTGCCGCGAGAACTCAAGGAAGGCAACATTCTCTTCGCGGACGGAATAGAGAATCCCAATCGCGCTGTGCCCCGCGCCCTCAAGCCGCACGAGCTTGCGTCCCGACCCGCCCAGCTCGCCCTTGAGCGGCTCCGCACGCTCCGCCGGCGCATGAAAGTGCTGCTCGAAAAGGCGTTTCAGTACGTCCATGAAATCACTATCCCGTTCGTCATAGTGCTTCGATCAAGATAGCGATGCAGGGGAAGCGGGCGCAAGGCGAGTCAAGCCGCAGCGTCGGACTAGTTCAGATCTTGTATATGAGAAGTGCGCGCTACGCCAGGCGAGAAGATGTCAAAGCGAAGAGTAGCCGGTCATTGGGTCAAAGCGCGCGAAGATACAGGGCCAGATCTTCCACTGCACCACATATAGGGGCATTTCTTCGAGGAAGACTATTGAAGGGGATGCGCTTCCTTATCGATCTTTCCCAGCTTGATGCGCCAGGTAACCATCAATATTTACGAGCAATTCAAGATCGTCTTGAGAGCGTTGTCGTGCGTCTCTCAGTACTCCAATCAGACGATGGCGTCGTGCCGGCTCCGTGACTACATTCAGGATGCGGTTTACCATCCAGAGTGTGTAAGGTACCGGCTTTCGCATGATGGAGGCGATAAGCGCTTCTTCGTAGAGATCCCCCCCGTCTGGGTCTTTTTTCAACGACCGTTCCATGAAATTAACGAGTGGCCCAGGTAAGCCAAAATCGATCTCAGTGTGTTGCTCCATGAAACGAAGGACCGGTTCAATGACTTCTTCGGGTACGGTACCGGTG
>JBAWFY010000155.1:0-6064 GCA_049592335.1 Occallatibacter sp. | reverse complement strand
GCTCCGGCGTACGCCGTAGCTCCGCCCTCGCACATTGTCGCCACGGGTGCCCCGGTCCAGATCGGGACCATGAAATTCGGCACCGAAACCTACGGCGGCTGGGACGGTGGACAGGATCCCCTCGGCGGGACGTTTGTGATCGGAGCGAACGGCAACGTGATCGTCGGCGCCGGCTACAACGGAGCGTACGACGCTTTCGAAATCACGCCGTCCGGCACGCAAACGGTGCTGGCGTCAGGCGTGCAAGGGAATTCGAACGCGGCCGCCATGGACAAGTTCGGCAACGTGTACATCGCGTTCGACTACAGCGGAGCGGAAATCGTCAAGCTTCCCTATAACCCCAAGACTGGCGCCTATGCAGGCTACACCGCAGCTCCGACTACCAACTGTCAAGGCGGTACTCTCGACACGGCGGCATGTCTCTTCGCGACCGAAGTCGGGTCCCTCTCCAACATAGGCGGCATAGAAGCACTGGCATTTGACGGGCTGGGCAATCTTATTGTCGGCATCTCCAACACCGGGACCAATAAGAACGAGGTTTACGTTTGCAGCGCCGCGTGCCAGGCTAGCACGGCTCCGGCGCAACTGCTCTACTCAGACAGCAGCACCCTCGGCGCTGTCGCAGCCGATCCGTGGGGCAATGTCTTCTTCGTGGACGGAACCGCTGGCAGCGGCGACGTGACAGATTTGAAAGAGATCACATACACGTCGGGGACCGGTTATGGTTCGGCCACAGTCGTGGAAGCCTACACCTCTAGTCAGGGCAACAACGGCCTCAGCGGCTTGGGGGTCGGGGCGGACGGCACTGTCTATTTCCAAACCAACAATGACGGCATCTTCGGGATTCCCAACAATAGCGGGGCGCTCAATCTGAGCGGGACCTTCGTCGTTTCGAACGCCGCAGGCGGGAAGGGGCTGGCGGTCGACTCGCATGGCAACTTTGCTTTCATGAACTATAGCAACTCGCTGGGCACTGACGTAATTTCCTACGTCTCAACAGGCAGCTTCAATCTGGGCTCCAGTGCTCTGAGCCCCTCCACTCCAGCGACGGCAACCGCGACGGTCTTCGATAGCGCCGCAGCCTGCACTCCGACCCTGACGCTTGCCGCCACGCAATTTGGCGCTACCAGCACCGAATACACCGCTACGGCAGGAAGCTGCTCAGGAGCTTTTAGCAGCTCGAATGGCACATTCAATCCGGCAATCCTGGCCAACGGTGCATCAACGACTTCGGTGACCCTTAAGTTTGCACCCACCACGGCGGGAACTCGCAATGCGACGCTGACCATTACCGATTCGGCCGACAATGCCCTGGGCACAGTGGCGCTGAGCGGAACCGGCCAGGGCGCAATCGCAAACGTCGATCCGGGAACAGTCACAGCGAATTTCACTACGGGCCTCAACACACCGGTGTCAGCTGTTGCGGATTCAGTGCACAATCTGTTTGTGGCCGACTCGGGCACCGGCAAAGTGTATGAGAATACAATCGCGACCACAGTCGGTTCCGGGTTCAGCGAACCGGCCGCGGTGGCCTTCGACTCCAATGGAAATCTGTTCATAGCCGACGCCAACACGGGTGCAGTCTACGAGATTCGCAACACAGGCACCGCCGGCGCGTTTATACCCGGAACGCAAGTTACGCTCATCGCCGCAGGAGAATCGATTGGTGGAGAGCCATTGGCGAGCCCGCAAGGGCTGGCTGTCGGTCCGGACGGCACACTCTATATCTCCGACTGGGCCGACGCACGAGTCGTCGCGTATAACCCGGCCACCGGCGTTGGCGGCGTGACCGGAGCGGTGGGAGCCAGCGGCTTAGTCACTCCTCTGGGACTCGCGGTCGATTCCGCCGGCAACCTCTATGTGGCAGATCCTGGGACGCCGGCAGTTTATATCTTTTCCCCCGCGGGCGTTGAGACCACGCTGAGCAGCGTTCCGGGAGTCACCAACCCCGTGGGCGTCGCGGTGGATTCATCGGGAAGCGTTCTTATTGCAGACGGCACGACCGGTAACATCGTGCGCGTTCCCAATTGGAACTCTCAGACCAACTCGGCGGGGTTGACCGTTTCCGAGGCGATCACCATCGAATCTGCCGGCTCACTTTCCTCGATCGCGATCGATGCAACAGGCAACTATTTGGCGGCATCAAGCGCAAGCGCCAAGGCTGCGGTTATTCTCCAACGCAATGCGGCCTCGATCAATCTCGGCTCCGTGCAGGACAACCTGAGCGCCTCCGGTTCCGTTTACCTTGAGAACGCCGGCAATGCAACAGCAACGCTGGGGAATCCCAACGTGACCGGGGCCACAGCGACGTACCTGATGGCGCCGGCGACAACGGACGGTTGCTCATTCGGGTCGAGCGGACCTGCCGGGGCGCAATGCGCATTCACGGCCACATTCGCCCCACAGACCGGCGACAGCGGATTCGAAAGCGGAACGGTGGACATTGTTCTGACCACTCCGTCAGTGTCGATCCCCGTCACCATCGGCGGTACGGCAACAGCTTCGTCGGTTCTGCCGCAGACGATTACGTTTAACCCACCGGCCTGCTCCACCTCGAACCCGACCAAGTGCTACGTCGGCAAGCAGGTGGCAATCACTGCCACGGCGAGTTCCGGTCTCACGGTTTCCCTAGCCTCGAACACGACTACAGCTTGCACCCTTTCCAGCCAGACCTCTCCCACCACCGTCACCTTCGTCGGAGCTGGCAGCTGCAGCATTACTGCCACGCAAGCTGGCGGCCAGGTCGGCCAAAACACAGATTACGGCCCTGCGACGCCGGTAACGAATTCCTTCACGGTCAACTCCATCACCGCAGCCGGCGTTCCTTCGCTGCTGGTGAACCAGGCAACCTGGATTGGAGACCTCTCGGGCGGAGGCTTTACTTCCGGTCCGAATCCGGCCGGTGGCTCTTTCGCCGTCAACTCCCTTGGCGACGTAATCGACGGCACCTCGTACGGGACCACGATTCAAGTCTGGGCTCCGTCGAACAGCAATGGCTACCCGGCAACATACACGGCGACCAACATTTCGTTCGGCACCAACAATGTGGCGGGCGCGACGGTGGATTCGGCGAATAATATTTACGGTGCAAACCTCTACAACCATCAACTTTGGAAGGTTCCGTACTACCAAGGCGCCTATGGTACGTCGGTGTCAAACTCCGCGCCGAACTGCGCGGGCAGCGCAGACACTGCTCCCTGTGCAATCAGCATCAGCGGCTTTTCTAACGGGGAGGGTGGAGCTACGGCGTCGGTTTTTGACGCCAATGGAAATCTCTTCCTGGTCTCGAAGATAACCACCAGCGGGCAAAATGGCATTTACGAAATTCCCAAGGCGAGCCTGTCCACCATTACCGGCGGCGCCATCACTTTGACACCGATTTACACAGCCGATACGAACACGATCGCGTCAATCGGTCTCGACGCGAAGGACAACCTGTTCTTTACCGATGTCCAGTACGGATCGACGTCGGGCGGCGCGCCGGTGAACCCAGGAAGCGCCGAAACTTTCGCTTCCAATCTCTTTGAGCTGGCCAACACCGGCACTGTCGCGGCGCCGGCATACTCAACCGCCGCAATCGGACAAACAGGCGGGCCGGTGCTCATCCAAAGCTACACGAACACGGCCGCAGGAAACTATGACGACGTCATGGCTGGCCTAGCTGTCGACCGGACGAGCGGTATCGTCTATTTCTCCACCAAGTCCGATGGCATCTGGGCATTCGCCGACAACGGCACGCCGTTTACGTCGACCAGCTTGCCCAACCTCTATGCAGTCGCCGGATATAACGGCCGCAGCGCCTATGCGGGTGATATGACGGGTGGAAAAGGGCTAGCAGTTGGTGCTTCAGGCACTTTATACGCCATCGGAGGCGAGCCTTCCTCGCTCGGCTATGCAGATGACGTTTACGAGCTAACACTCGGCACCGCGACTGCGCCTATCGCCACGGCCAACGCGCCGTACGAGGGCACAGTGGCCGCGACGGGAACCGCGGTTGTGGTCGACAATGGCCTGCCGTGCTCTACGGCTGCGAATCTGTCCTTCGCATCTTCCAATGCGGCAGAATTCACGGCAACGGCAGGAAATACCTGCACGTCAATCAACGTGGGCGGCGGCACCTTCGGAACTGCGATCGCCTCGGTTTCGAGCTATCCTGCGACAGTTAGCTTCATGCCTCCGGGACCGCCAGCGCTCCCCGGCACGCAAACCGCAACCTTGACCGCGACCGACGCCACGAACGGCGGCGAAGGCACCGCGGCAGTCAGCGCCTATGCCACGACGACGCCGGAGACCATCACCTTCTCCGCGTCGATGCCGACCACCTACACCTATTCGCCCAACTTGGCCATTACGATCACGGCGACATCCACTGGCGGCTTCAGTGGCACCACCAACGCGATGACGTTCAGCATCGCCTCCGGCACAGGAACGGGCACGATCTCCAATGTGTCGGGGAACGGCCTCACGTGGACCGCGACCCTGAATGTCACCACGGGCGGCACGTTCGTGATCCAGGCCTCACAGGCTGGCGGGTTGGTGTCAGGCACCTACTACACTGCCACGACCGCCAATTCTCCCACCTTAACCGTGAACGCGACCACGCAGACGATCAACTTCAGGGCGATCACTCCCGCGGTCTCCGTTTTCTCTCCCACCCAGACCTACCAGCTCAATGCCTCGTCGAACGTGAATCTGCCGATCACGTTCGCCATCGATGCGGCGAGCCCTGGAACCGGCACGTTGTCGGCCGTCACGCTGAACGCGGGCGTCTATTCGGCAACTCTGACCGTTACTCAGGCCTGCAATACGGCCACACCAACCTCAACGGCGCAGTGCACGGTCTTGCTCGACGCTAACCAAGCGGGCAACTCGAGCTATCAACCGCAACAGGCTCAGCAAAGCATCGTCGTGAACCAGGCATCCCAGACCATCACCTTCACACCGATCACGACACCGATCTACTTCATCGCGACGACGCCGGGAGTGACGGGCGGCATCGCAATTCCAGTCTCGGCAACCGGAGGCGGCTCGAACAATCAGGTCGTCTTCAGCGTCGATCCGATGAGCGGCATGACGGGAAGCTTTAGCAATTACTCCGTTAAGGCGGGCGTCACCTCAGCAACGCTGACCATTCCGCCGGTTCAGCCCAACAACGTCACCTCAGGCACGATCGTCATTGACGCCACACAGGCGGCCAGCGATAACTACGCGGCGGTGAGTTACACCTATCCTGCGCAGCTGGTGGCGCTCTCCATTCTGCCGCCGCTGACGACCCAACTCATCACCTTCAACAACCCGGGAACCCAGGTTGCGGGGACGCCAATGACGATCTCGGCCCAAGCCACATCCGGCCTGGCGGTCAGCTTGACATCCTCCACTACCTCGGTTTGTACCCTCTCAGGAACGACGGTTACCTTTGCCTCTGCCGGCACATGCACGATCGTGGCCGCGCAGCCCGGCGATAACAAGACTTACGCCGCGGCTCCTTCAGTGACGCAGAGCTTCACAGTCAATGCCTCGGGCCAGAACCCCACCTTCACGGTGAATCTCTCGCTCTCCTCGTTGACCCTTGAGCCGGGAACCTCCGGAACGACGCAGTTGACAGTCACTTCCGGGGACAACTTCATCGGTCCGCTTACCCTTTCCTGCAGCGGCTTACCATCTGGGTATACCTGCAGCTTCAACCCGACCACAATTACCCTTGCCGCAAACAGTGCGGCAACCACAACCATCACCGTAACTCCGCCAGCAACCGCTGCCATGGTTCGCCACGGCTCGCGGCCTCTGGCACCGCTCGCTGCTCTTGCCTTCGCGCTTGGCTTCCTAGGCTTCAGGAAGCGGACGCGGCTGCAACTCTTCGTGCTCCTGGCGCTCAGTTTGACAGCGTTGGGTGCGCTCTCGGCCTGCAGTGGTAAAGGCTCTACAACTACCACAACGTCCCAAATGTCCAGCGCCACTATCACGGTCCAAGCGTCAGGGCTGCAAGGAGCTTCGGCATTTGTGAAGCAGACCGCATCGTTGAGTGTCACCCTCGAGTAGAACGACACTTTCAACCCTCCTAACG